>CAZULH010000189.1:0-1530 GCA_964621105.1 uncultured bacterium | reverse complement strand
GATTTGCGTACCATATTTGAAGCCCTAAGCGAATGGGCGCAAACGGAAAAAGATACGGTCTTATTAACCGAATATGTGCGTTCTTCTCTCAAACGCTATATCAGCTACAAATTTTCCCAAGGCCAGTCGGTATTATCCGTCTATCTATTAGATCCGGAAATTGAGGATATGGTAAGAGCGGCGATCAAACAGACATCTGCCGGTTCGTATTTGGCATTAGATCCCGATTCTTCCAACCTTATTATTCAAACGATGAAGAATACGGTTACTCCGCCTCCTATTGGAGCACAGCCTCCCGTACTGCTGACAACTTTAGATGTTCGCCGATTTGTACGAAAATTAATTGAGGGCGAATTTCCTGATATGAACGTAGTTTCCCATCAGGAAGTCATTCCGGAAATCCGCATTCAACCTTTAGGACGAATCCAACTCTCATAAAATATTATGGCACAGATAGAAGGAACCAGACCCGGCGCTGAAAACAGGGCCATTGCAAGACAAAAACTGCAATTGACCCTCTCCAAGCTTTCTCGGCAAAATATCCGGCAGGTCGTTTCTCAAGGCAACTTTGCCAAATTTTGTTCTTCCGAACTGCAGCTGCGATTTCAAAAAAATTTTAAAACTATTGATGAACATAAAGATATCGATGAAGCTAATTCTCATAAAGAAGAACAGGAAAAAGCACAAAAAGTTACACAAAAATCGGAACAGGCAGCCAATGAGTTTACCAAACGTAATCCCGAAATAAAAAAAGATGACCTCTTACAGCTTCTTCAGTCGATTAAAGAAGACGATTCCATCGATGAAATTATAAAAAAATTGCTCGATATATTTCCCGATCACTCCCTTGCCTATGAAGCTATCGACTTTCTTATGGAAACCTCCAAGGCTGATCGTTTCCATAAACTGCAAGATGCAAAAAATGAATTCTATCGCCGTTTTAAACGAGAAATCCTAGCAGGAAAAAACATCGACCTACAGGTTGTCGAATATGCGAAATCCGGCTTAGCCTCTCCTTCCCAGCTTCGTGACTTATATAAAGATGTAACGGGAATTACACGCACCCCTCATCAGCTTTTCGATGAGCTGACACAAAAATATACCTATGAACAAATGAAATACGTCATCTACTTTTTATTGCATGCGTTAGGTGCCGACTTAAAGGCCAAAGGGCCTTCGATCACTCATGCCGAGCTCCATCATCTTATCGATGATACGCGCACACTGCAGTCTATTTTAGGGGTATACAATTTTTTCCGTTCGCGAGCAGCTCTTATTGAACAGCAGTTTGCCCTGCAGGATATCATCCTGCCCTATGTATTAACCTTTGATCAAATGTCAAAACAATTTGTCGGCCTTTTACAAGAGAGGTTCATCGCTCCGGATAAAATCATTCGTTCTACCAGTCATTTCAATATTGCCCATAACCCTCCGGCACAAGTGATTGTGATCACACAATTTCGCGATGCCGTCCGTAATGTTTCTCCCAAACTATACCGATCGCAAAAACATAAAGAAGAAGTTCTGCTA
>CAZULH010000188.1:0-1539 GCA_964621105.1 uncultured bacterium | reverse complement strand
TAGCCTATGGCAAAGAGCAAATAGCTTAGAGATTAAAGATAACGGAATGAAAGGATATCCTGCGAATTCCGCCGAAGGCGGGGCGAAGCAGGATCGAGACCTTGTCACCCCCAATTTAGCGTATGGTAAAGAGCAAATAGCTTAGAGATCAGAAAGAACGGAAAATATTTTTCAGAATACTTATCTTATCTCCCGCAACTTCAAGCGTATCCTTCTGGATTGTTTAGGCAGATATTTGCCGACAAAATCATTCATCTGGCAAAGCCATGCGAGCTTCTTCTCCGGAGAGATTTTCATAAACCGCTGCACCCGCTTTTTTTTACTTTCCCAATCGTACATCATCTTTTCTTTCTGAACTGCTTTATTATTTTTAACTCGCTGATATCGATTTTGTCTATATCGCGCCCTGCGACCTTTTTCATTTTAATCAGTTTATCTATCGCAATAACCCGCAATCTCAGCTTACCGGCTTTTATAAGTATGGCATCTTTTTTTGCTTCCTCGAAAGATACGGGAGAATCAATAATGATATCCACTTCTTTCAGTCCATCATCTTTGTAAAAATTAAAAGCCTTCATGTATTTTTTCTTTATCCATTCTTCCCGCACTCTTTTTTTGGTTATCTCCATGGGGTCTACCGGCTGTTTAACGGAATAACCTTGTTTTTTTAAAATCCTGACCATCTTGGCAAGATTGCCATCGCTCATTTCCACAAGGATATCCAGATCTGAGGTGCTACGCAATCCGCCGAGAAGATTAAACGCTATTCCGCCCACTAAAACATATCTCACCTTTTGTTCCTGAAATGCCCTCAGGACCTGCTCATAAATGACCATCTCTGATACAGCCTTTCTTTTGTCTAATCTGCCCGGCTACATTTTATCGCCTTACGGGCTTCCTTTTCAATATAAATCTTGCTTTCGCGCCTATCTGCGCACGATGCGTCTTAGTCCCTTTTCCACATCCCTCTTTTTTATGTCCGCGCGTTTATCATACAGCTTTTTCCCTTTTCCTAAAGCTAATTCGACCTTAACAAAACCGCGTTTATTAAAATATAATTTTGTCGGTATTAAAGTCAGGTTTTTTTGATTTACTTTGCTTATGATCTTGCCGATCTCTTTTTTGTGGAGCAACAGCTTCCGCTCCCGGTCCGGGTCAACATTCATAATGCTCGCCTGCGCATAAGGGGCAATATGCAGATTGTAAAGAATGACTTCACCGTTACGTATAAGAGCAAAGCTGTCTTTGAAATTAACCTCACCGGCACGGGCGGATTTAACCTCTCCCCCTTTAAGGGCTATGCCGCACTCCCACTTTTCAGAGAAAAAATAATCGCGGAAGGCTTTTTTGTTCGTCGCTATTGTTTTTGATTCCATCGTTTTAAATATTTTTAACTAAAGCCGCATACAATAATAAAAATGTCGGCATCGTAATAACGCTAAAGATATGACTGTAGAATATTCCCTGGTTGACAAAGGCCTGATTGCCCTGATAATGCCGGGCAATATGGGCCACTACCGAGAAAATCTGGCGCACACG
>CAZULH010000187.1:0-1614 GCA_964621105.1 uncultured bacterium | reverse complement strand
GTCAGCCATTAGGCCTTTCCCTTAAGCATCTTGCCTACTCCAGCTATTTTAACAAGATAATCCCCCTGCCTAAGGGGTTAATGTTTTACTGCCCCACCATAATTGAATTTTCCCAGTCTAAACTCCGCGTAAAACGGGGAGCCAAATATTTAGCCTGCGGTTATTTTGTCCTGCGGCAAATCAATACTGTGAAACTTCATAATTTTCCCTTGTATCACGGCCATCCTGGCCGTGCCTTCACGGACTTAAAGCCCGTGCCACGATGTGAAAATATATAACCTACTAAAGCTCCAAAGTCATCTTTAGGATATCACTTAAGAGATGTTGATAGATTCTAAGAAATCGTCGAAATCAGTACATTGCTCAACGGCTTTCCATAATATGCGGCCATTTTCATCCCACTGAGGGTGGTCTGACTTAGGAACTTGATAGTTATAGAATCTTTCATAAATAAAACGCAGAACTTCCTCCCAAGTTATCTGAGGCACATCGCGATATTTCTCTCTAATGCTTAAGCTTTGCGTTTTACCGAGACAACAGAAAGAGACTAAAAAGCTATCGTCTTTAAAATACCCTTTATCGTAAAGATTTTTTGACACAGTTTCTACTTCTTCACTTTTAAATAGCCCAATAGCAAGAATAATTTTTTGCATGTTCCTTTTATCCGTTTTTTTCCAAGTATCGTTCAATCTACATTCACTTGCCTTAACTTCTACCAACATAAGTTGAATTTTGTCAGGATCTAATATAAGCCGTTCATCATCTTTCATCGGCTTTTCAATATCTGGCAACTCTTTCCTATAAGGGAATCGGACAGCAAGTACATCAACATCGGTTCGCTGTTCTGAACCTGTGTTTGGATGAACTACAAAGTTTTCTATTGTAAGAAACCCGTTAATTCTGAAGTACCAGTATGCTAATTTTTCAGAATCAATGGTATATTGTTTTTTCATAACCGACACGCATTTTGAGGATGAGCTTTCTATTTCTTTCATTTTGGTCTTCCTCTTGTAGCTACGGTATCAACCGAGGATATGTAGATTCAACCTGTTCTTTGAGAAAAATCCTTTTCAAAGGTTTTAACCTGCTCTCTGAAAGATGCCATATCTCCTTTGTCTAAAGAACGAAAAATGTCTCTTGATGCTTTTCCTTCAGGAGTAAAGAAATATAGAGGAAGAGTAAGAAAACCAATTAGGTTAAGCATAATGATAAAAATTGGGACAGCAGCGACTATCGCAAAAATAATACTGTATCTCCCAATATAATACAGGAGAACTCCTGTACAGGAAAAAATCAATACGTATCTTACCGTATCCCACAAAACTGTCGTTCCTGATTTTTTAGGTTCTAATGCCATTTTAGTTGTCCTTATATCTTTTTAATCTTTTCTTTTTAGCGAAATGATGCGTGTCGGCGGCTGATGGACTTATCTCGCAAATTGTAATAATAGTTACTTCGGTGGGAAATTAAAGCTGCTTAACGAGGAAAGCTTCGATAATGGGAAAAAATCCTGCCGTAAACGGCAGGGCTAAATTTTCGCATTATCATACACGGGCTGGAAGCCCGTGCTACTTTCGGATTCGGCGCTTTCGCGGGAATGACACAATCATTAAA
>CAZULH010000186.1:0-1690 GCA_964621105.1 uncultured bacterium | reverse complement strand
CTGAAAAACATCCTGACCTTGTTATTTTTTATCCGGAAGGGAAAACAGGCATGCATGGGATTGCGCAGGTACGTGAATTGATCGAGCATGTCTATTCTTCTCCCTATGAAGCTAAGGCGAAAGTGATGATTATTCATGATGCGGAAAGAATGCTGCCTTCCGGCGCCAATGCTTTATTAAAAACATTGGAAGAGCCTCTTTTTGAGAGTTATATTGTTCTTTTGTCCAGCAGGCCCGATGAAATTTTGCCTACGATCTTATCCAGGTGCATGAAAGTTAAGTTTGCCCTAGTTGCCGAGAGTACTCTTACTGAGCATTTACAAAATCATTGGAAAAAGAACTCTCATGAGGCCAAACAGATCGCTATACTTGCTAACGGCTCGGTCAGAAGGGCTGTCGAGCTGGTGAACGTAAAACATTTTCAAAAGAAAAAAGAGATCATTATAGAGATCCTTTCTAAGAAAAATATTTTTTCTTATCCCGAAATTTCCGACCTTTTGCTCAAGCTCGATGAGGGGCCGTCAGAAGAAGAGGAGTATTATGCCTATCAGTATATAGATTTTGTTTTTTCTCAGATTCTGATGTGGTATAGAGATTTGCATCTTCTTAAGATGCAGGCAGAAACGAAACACCTGTTCTTTTCAGACCACCTATCCTTGCTTAAGTCACAGAATGTTAGCAGCATACCTACTTTAGAGCAGGTGCATAAAGCTCTTGATACAGCCAAACAGGGTATCAATCGCAATATAAAACTACGGGTATGTCTAGAAAACCTTCTTTTGCAATTATCTTTATAAATTAAAATATTCTTTATTATATAAAAATAACGTTATTATTGTTATAATTATCGTTTAATTAAGGTTAATTTTAACGGAAGATTAGGTGTGATTATATGGCAAGTATTGCAATTGCAGCTGGTATTTCAGCAGGCGCTTCCCTTCTTACGAAGGTCGTTGCCGAGAAGTCGGTGGATAAAATTGATCAATATGTCGGATCCTGTCGAAATGGTCAGGAAAAATGTGATCCAGCCGATTATAGAAATAAGATTGAAAAGATTCGAAATGCCTCTTTATTGACGTATGCCGGTATCTTTGCAGGTCTTATACTATGCGGCTTTAGTTTTGTCAATTTTCCTTCCGTTCTTGTGATACAATATGCTATCGGCGGCGGCTCTGTCTTGTTAACGGCCAATGGCATAGCCGGATCGATTTTAACAATCAAAGCAAAAGATGGTCTAATAGACGGTGTAGTCTCTGATGATGGTAGTGTATCTCTTAATAAAATTCCTTCTTCTCCAATTCCTCAATAATAAAAAATGTCTCAAAAAGTCTATTCAACTGAATAAGCGGGCGGTGGCGGTTCAACTGTATTTTCAGCTTCTTGATAGGAAGGTGGAGAAGGAGGAATTGTCTGATAAAAAAGGGTGTTTTTCCATTGAGCAGCGGAAATAAGCGCGTAAGACAGAAGGACGCTGCCTGCTGTCAGATTAAAAGTAAACCATGTGAACGTTGTTGCATATAATGCGGCATGAAAACTCGTGTAGATAAATAGCCCCGTTAAAGCGATATTGGCCGTTTTTGCAATCAGCGAAACGGATGTTTCTGCCAATTCTAGCATTCCATAAGAGCGGTGGCTGATGACAGCTTTGTTTTTAGCTAGAAATAAGGCGCTTGAGAGCATAGTTGTAGCT
>CAZULH010000185.1:0-1711 GCA_964621105.1 uncultured bacterium | reverse complement strand
GGTGCGTTTTTCTTAAGCCCTTCCTGCCGCTTCTGTTTTATCTATTGCGACCCAAGATTCTGTTACTTCTTCTTTTCCAAAGATAAGAAAGGCTGTCTCTAGTTTATAGGGGGCGGAAGGGAAAGTTTCCCATGAGAGCGTACGTATATTTAAGGGCGCTTCTTGTGTTGCCGGCATAAAAGAGGGGGAATGATCGTGTCCTCGATATAGCCGGGTAATACGGTGAAATAGCGAAGAGAGCGTAGCAATTTTTGCTAAAGCAACACGAGAGCAGCTGACTTCTCCGCATTGTCTCATTGGGGCTGCAGTAAATAAATATTTTTGCGTAGTGGGAAAAAATCTTGAAGCAGACGGTAGAACAGATCCCCATGTATAAGCAGAGCTATGTATTGTTTGTGGCGAGAAATAATTAGAGAGAAAAAACTGTCCGGGAAAGGACCGGATGCTATTCCATAGTGCTTGTATGCATTCATCTAATTCTGTGGGTAAGGAAACGGTTGCTTGATAGTGTTGCAAGTTAGCTGGGGTCAGTTTTGGTACGACTAAAATATCTTTTTCTCCATCTAAAAGCGGGCGTAGGTTAACCGTTGGATCTAATGAGGCGTGGACGCAGGCTACATAATCTCGGGACTGGTTGTCGTTTTCTGTATATAGAAACAATCCAATGGGAAGGCGGGAGGCGAAATCAGAAATCCTTTGGTGTCTTGCTTCAAGCTCGCTGAGCTGATGGTGTCGATAACGGGATAAGGATGGCTGGAATTCCATTGCAAGCTGACGAGGCTCTTCGTGATTTCCTTTTAAAATATGAATTTTGTCAGGCTGTTCAATTTTCATGCGTGCTAATATACAGGAAATGTGTAAATCGTAAGGGTATCTTCCTGTAAAATCACCCAGAATGACTATATGTTTATTTTCACAGCATTGGTAATTTTCATCTAATACGCCTTCTTTCTGTAAATAATCAAGGTATGTTTTCAAGAGATCCCAATCACCATGGATGTCTGCTCTGATAGTAGCTACGGCACCTATAGGCAAGGCAGCTTTTTCAATGTGGCCTTCATAATGATCGGTATTCGGTACATATATAGGAAACATGATGTTAAAGTGCGTAAAGATTTGATCGGCTGTTGCGACAAGGTCTTTGGCAAGAGAAGCGCAGGCTGAAGGCTTTTGGTTTTCAGAGGAAATTTCTTGAGCAAATTTGTCTAACAGATCTTTTGTTGAAGCTAAATGCGAGTCGTCGATTTGTGTAGGAAGGATTCTATCGGTAACAAGCGCTGGAGGGGCGTCTTCTTGAGCAGGAAGAGGTGGAAATTCTGCTATGCCGGCAAGGGAAGGAAGAGGGATCTTGGTAAAAATAGAAGATGATAATGGAGGTAAGTCGGCAATTGCGGCGGCGGCTTCAGCCGGTGGAACAGGCGCAAAGGGAACATAATCCAAGTAATCAGCAGTGAAATTAGGTCTTAAAGCTTCATCATTTGGATTTCGAGTTTTTTTTGCCTGTGGCTGATCTGTCCATTCATAATCAGGGGGCAGATAATGTGTGCTTTTAGAAACTGGAGCTAGTGACATTTTTTTATCCTTTAATTGGGTTTTAAGGAAAAAAAAAGATAGCATATTTGGCTTATAAAAATTAGGCTTAAAATTATTTCTCTTACTTTTAAACTAAAATTTCTAAATTAAATAGAAAAAAATGTTTTACTTTTGTAAG
>CAZULH010000184.1:0-1714 GCA_964621105.1 uncultured bacterium | reverse complement strand
GAATCACAGAAAAAAAGCCATCTTACCGACCTTTTAAAAAACATGAAACAGCTCTGTCTGCTTCTAAAAGAGAAAAGAAGAAAAAGAGGCAGTATTGAATTTACTATCGATGAAGCAAAAGTAATGGTCGATGAAACAGGAAACCCCTTAGGGATAAAAATACTTCCCTACGACATTTCTCATCAGCTGGTAGAAGAATTTATGCTTAAAGCCAATGAGGTAGTAGCCACCCATTTGAAAGCAGAAGGGAAAAATCTGATTTTCCGTGTTCATGAACAGCCGCTAAACGATAATTTCGAAGATTTCATCTCCGCCGCCAAGGCTTTAGGATTTTTTGTCCCTGATTTTCCAACACAAGAAGATATTCAGGAACTCTTCAAACAGAAAAAAACACCCGAAATGCAATACTTTTTGTCCATTCTGTTTATCCGCAACATGAAGCTGGCCTGCTATTCCCCTACAAATGCCGGCCATTACGGACTGGCTTTGGAAAACTACTGCCATTTTACCAGCCCTATCCGCCGATATAATGACCTGGTTATTCAACGCCTTTTATTTGAAAAACCGCCTGAAAAAGATCTAAATGAAATCTCTGCCTTCTGCTCTGCTAATGAAAGAAAAAGCTTTCAGGCAGAAATGATGGTGATCACCATGAAAAAACTACGTCTTCTTAAACAGTCTTTCCGTAAAAATCCGCATAAGCACTACTTTGCAACCATCACACAAGTAAAGGCCTTCGGTTTCTTTTTTGAACTGCAGGACTTTTATTTAGAAGGTTTTTTACATATCTCCGATTTACATGATGATTATTATATTTTCGAGCCCCATCGCGCTCATTTACGGGGAGAACGTAATGAAAAAACATTTGCCTTCGGCGACCAGATCAAGCTTAAACTAAAAAAAATCGATTTAATCTTTCAGAAAACCTATTGGAAGCTCATTGAAAAGCTATAAGAAACTGCCGGTTTCCTTCTATCAAAATGAGGATGTTCTCACAATAGCCAAAAACCTCATCGGCAAATACCTTTTTACCAATATCGGCGGAATGATTACAGGAGGCATGATCATTGAAACAGAGGCCTATAGGGGAACAGAGGATAAAGCCTCTCATGCCTATAGCGGCAACCCTACTCCCCGCACACAGGCGATGTTCGAAAAGGGAGGAATTGCGTATGTGTATTTATGCTATGGCATGCATCATCTTCTAAATGTAGTGACCAATACCAAAGATATCCCCCATGCCGTTCTTATCCGCGCAATAAAACCGACTCATGGCATTGATACAATGCTTGTAAGGAGATCAAAAAAATCACAAGGCATCTCCTTAACAAACGGTCCCGGCACTGTATGTCAGGCCTTAGGCATCACCAAACAAGAAAACGGCCTTTCCTTTTTATCCGATCGCATATGGATAGAAGATAGAAAAATATCTCCCCCTTATCAATCCCTTCGTCGAATAGGCATTGATTATGCCGAAGAACATGCTTTTCTTCCCTGGCGATTTTTATCAGTATAAAAAAAAATCATAAAAAATTTTCCATTTTTAGAATAATTTCTATATAACGGACAAAAGATAGGTTTTTATGTCTGTTAAAAAGGAGATGGTATGAAAAGAATAGCAATTTTTGGAACTCACGGCGCTGCTAAGACAACTCTGGTCTATAAGCTGGCCGCATATTTTAAGATGAACAACAAAAATGTGACGGTTATCCAT
>CAZULH010000183.1:0-1725 GCA_964621105.1 uncultured bacterium | reverse complement strand
TCTCCTTACATTAGGGATAAAAAGGGTTTCTTCTAAATTTAAGGCGCTTGATGAAGAAATCAGGCCGGGAAGGGCTTTTTTTATATTGGAAAGCGATCGGGTATTAATCAGATGCTGTTTTAAGAAACACTCATCAGCCTTCAGCCCCGATGCTTTTTTTCGCTTATGTTTTTCCATCCAAATGTAAAGCCGCTTTACATTGTCTTTGAAAGAAGGGGTCTCTTTGTTCAGGGTGATGGAAAGCTTCTGCAGGCAGCGGGTATTTTTCATTTTAACTAAATGAAGTGTCTGTCCGTCTTGTTCTATACCGATTAATTTCATAATAATTTCTTGGTTGCAAGGAATAAATAATAAGAAATTAGCGAGTTTTATTTAAAGAAGTATTCGTAGTAATCATTTTTAAAAAAATGACTATACAATATCTGGAGGTGAAATAAAGTGGTCGGTGGGGTATACTATATGAAAAAAATAACAAGAATATATGATCGCTAATACAATTCATCTTCTTTTTACCTGTTATACGGCCATGCTGGTTGTTCGCATCATCAGTTCCTGGTTTTCACAGCTGCGTCAATATAAATTTATGCAGTTTATTATGTATTATACGGATCCGTACCTTAATCTTTTTAGAAGGATTATACCTCCTATAGGCGGAATGCTGGATCTCAGTCCTCTTTTAGCTTTTTTTGCTCTTCAGATGCTTGAACGATTTTTACTCCATTTGTTCCGATGAGAGGCTATCAAGACCGTTTTACTTTCGGCTCTATTCAGTTACCTAATAACATTCTTTATGCTCCCCTGTCCGGATGCTCCGATTATCCCTTTCGCAGGCTGATAGCAGAATATCGGCCCGGCCTGATGTTTTGCGAGATGGTTAAAATGGATGCCCTAATCCGCAAGGACCGGCAATCGCTGAAGATGCTTGATTTTGCCGAATGCATGCGTCCGATAGGAGCCCAGCTTTTTGGAAGTAATCCTATCTATGCAGAAGACTGCGCTAAAATGATTGAGGACATAGGTTTTGATGTTCTCGACTTCAATTGCGGGTGTCCTGTTAAAAAGGTAGTAAAAGACGGAAGCGGAGCAAGCATGCTTCTGGATTTACATAAGATAGAAGAGGTGCTGCAAAAGCTTGTAAAAGCTGTCTCTATCCCAGTTACTATCAAGATACGCGCCGGATGGGACAGCCAGCATTTGTTTGCAAAAGAAATTATGGAAATAGCGCGAAATTGCGGCGCAGCAGCTATTACGATACATGGCAGAACGCGGGCACAAGGATATAGCGGGAAGGCTGACAGGAAGGTTATTGGTGATGTTAAAGCGCAGGCGAAGGACATATTGGTGATAGGAAATGGGGATATTTTTTCAGAATCGGATGCAAAAGACATTTTTTCTCAAACCGACTGTGATGGTATTATGCTGGCTAGAGGGGCTCTATCCAAACCCTGGCTTATCGAAGATATTCGAAAAGGAAAAGATGATAACAAATCCTTTTTTGATCTTCGTCCGATATTGCTCAAACATTTTTCCTATATTTTAGAGTATCAGGAACCTAAAAGAGCTTTATTTGATTTTAGAAGGGCGGGTTTTTGGTATTTGAAGAATTTTTAATCTTGCTCCCACTATAATTCCAGTCATTCCTTCATTCCCGCAAACATCCATTAAATCTGCCATTCGTGTCTTCATTAATTCTCCTCTTCCATTAACAAACTTTAATTACTGTAT
>CAZULH010000182.1:0-1729 GCA_964621105.1 uncultured bacterium | reverse complement strand
AAAGTAAAGAAAATGGTGGAAGAAAAAAAGTCTTCGGAAACCGTTTCTCCGATGATGTAAGAACTGATGACAGATCCATTATCGAAGCTGTTTTTGGAACTTAAGCTTTCTTTTGCCAACCAAAAGCACTGGGAAAACGCTGTTTTTTCCGCTCTTTCCGATACAAAGATATCGGAGGAGATAAAAGAAAGTATATATAAAGAGCTGAAGGATATTGATATCCATTCGACAAGGGATTTTCAGCTCTATGCAAGAAAGTTGCTTTCCTATCTGATTTTACATAAAGAAAAACCTTCCGCAAAAGACAATGAGCTTTTGCGAAGATTTTATTCAAACTGCAGCGATTCAGTTCAGCTGCATAAAGCGTATCAGAATTTTGCTTGTAGTTTAACGGGCAAGGAGCTTGTTGCAATGGAATGCTTACAGCTTCCTAGCGGCCTGGCTTTGGCAGAAGAAGGAAAAATACAAAAAAAATCCTTTTTTTACACTTTGGAAAATATCAACGAACTAGCTAGCTTTTGGATTATTTTAGGATCAATATATGATAATAAAAACTGGCAGGATGCAGGTTTGCGCTTAGCCAGATGGAGTTTAAATTATATCGATCCCTATTTCCGTCCTTTTTTTGGTATATGGACGCAAGAGACGGATATCTCTCAGCTCAATGTTTTGTGCAGTTATTACTTGCTTATTTATATCCTGAAGTTTTTTTATGAAGAAGAATCGATGGCGCATATTCAAAAGCAGATTTTTTCCATGATCGAGGCAAAAATAAAAAAACAGGCAAGCGAGCAGTTCGTTTATTATGCTTCGATGATCATGTGGTTAGAAAAACATTTTTCCATTGATTTTCAAACAAAAATGTCTCTGCAGACAACTTTTGAAAATATTTTCGTCGATCCATATAGCGGATTTTTGCGACAGAATCATCGGCAGCTCTCTACTCTGTTTACTTTAAGCGGTAATAATACCGGGCTGGGCAGCATTTATGCGAAAGATGTTCTGGTTTATTCTTTCGGCCCCCAGTTCTTTCCTTTGGGGGACAGTAAGTCCTTTGGTGTGCAGCGGCGGATCTTTCAGGAAAACTCTCTAAAAGATGTGCAATATTCCATCGATGAGAATTCAGGAAAAATAGAAGGCTGTTTTTCGCTCTTTCAAAAAACTCCGGAGACGATATGGGCCAGTTTTAAGGGATCGACTTCTTCGGATCAGTGCGAACTGTCATTAAAGATAATAGGCCAGGAATTGAAAAAGGCTTTGGCCATGATCTATTATGTTAAGGCGCAATCTTGCGAAATAAATGGTAAGTCTATAAAACCTAATACCTTGGATCAGTATATTGGCTCTGTTCAGGATCTTGTGTTCAGAGGCGGGGAGTCTTCTCTTCGATTTAAGGCTAAAGCTGAAAGAATGCATCTTATCCCGCTTTCCGGCGGTAAATGCTTTTGGGGTGCTGATTTTCTATTGGCTTACGAAATGAAAGCCTGCCCGGAATATCATGCTCAGATATCTTCTGTGTAAGAACCTGAAAAACAACAACTTGTCACAAGTCTTTAACGCTTAGTTATCAAAATGGTTAAATAGGAAAAAATGCTTTGTTAAAGAATTCTTTATTATGCTAAAACCGTGAAAGAAGACCGGCTTTTTAACCTAAATAACTGGTAAAAAACGGTATTATAGAAATTATTTTAAAAGTGGAATTTTAAGAATTTTTATTGTAAAATGTATA
>CAZULH010000181.1:0-1749 GCA_964621105.1 uncultured bacterium | reverse complement strand
AAAAAACAACCTAAAAAAGCAGCGAAGGCCATCAAAAAAACAATTAAAAAAGAACAAAAAGAAACTATCGTCAACCCGCCTAAAGAAAAAGCTCCCAAATCTGCGGCTTACACCCCCTTTGTCCAGTCAAAAACAAAAGTTCTGACCGCTGAGGGCTTTAAACGACGTTTCAAGAAAAAAAATTAAGACGTTTTCGCTATCAGCTCTTTAGCTAAATTCTTATAATCTTTTGCTCCATTAGAATATTTATCATACTTAAAAATAGATAAACGATGCAGCGGAGCTTCTGCCAATTTAATATTTTCCCGAATATGTGTTTTAAACACCTGTTTTTCAAAACGTTTCTGCAGCTGTTTAATAACTTCATGAGCATGTTTGGTGCGCAGATCTACACGGCAGGGCAATATTCCCAATATTTTTAAAAAGGGATTCAGCCGCTGTTTAACCATGGTGATCGTATTTAAAAGCTGAACGAGGCCATGAAGGGCCATTACATGTGTTTCAACAGGGATTAAAACATCCGTTGAAGCTGTCAACGCATTTAAAGAAAGCAGCCCTAAATTAGGAGGACAGTCGATCAAGATATAATCATAAAGGCCATAAACTTTTGTTAGTTTCTCTTTTAATATCGTCTCCGTCGCTATTTCATTAGAGAGAGCTTTTTCCACTCCCGATAAATGATAAGAGGCTGAAACAATATCAAAATTTTTCATGTTTGTAGGAACAATCGCATCCTGCAGCCCTGTCTCAGAAGTAAATACATCAAACAACATTCTTCCCTGTCCCTTTATGCCGCACCATAAGGAAGAGGATCCTTGAGGATCAAGATCAATGAGCAATACTTTCTTTGCCTTATCTGCTAAAGAAGCCGCCAGGTTGACCGAAGTAGTCGTTTTTCCCGAACCGCCTTTTTGATTAACAATTGCGATCACTTTTTTCATTGATATCCTCAAAATAATAATTAAAATTTCAGATATATAAGTTTTAAAGATTATCTTCAAACAAAAGAATTGCAGCTTATAAATGAAGCAAAACATTCTGGAACAGATATATCCTTTCAGGTTATCGTTTTAAAAAAGTTTTAAAGGTTTGAGTTATGTTCAATATTGATCTAAAAGGAAAAAAAGCATTTATCGCAGGGATCGGCGACGACCAGGGATTCGGCTGGGCTATCGCTAAAGCCTTAGCAGAAGCAGGCGCAACTATTCTTATCGGCACATGGACGCCTATTGTTAAAATTTTCACAACCTCTTGGAATAATAAAAAATTCGATGGATCCCGCAAGCTCAAAGACGGATCTTTATGGAACTATGAAAAAATCTACGCCCTCGACGCCTCTTTCGATAATCCGGAAGACGTACCGGAAGAGATCAAACAAAATAAACGCTATGCCGGAGCCTCTCATTATACGATCTCCGAAGTCGCCGAAGAAATAAAAAAAGATTACGGACATATCGATATTTTCGTGCATTCTCTTGCTAATGGCCCCGAAGTAACAAAACCTCTTTTAGAGACATCAAGGAAAGGTTACCTGGCCGCTATCAGCTCTTCCGCTTATTCTTTTGTCAGTATGATCCAGCATTTCGGCCCTATTATGAAAGACGGCAGCACCTTAAATCTAACCTATCTTGCTTCTACGAAAGCCATTCCGGGATATGGCGGCGGTATGAGCTCGGCAAAAGCAGCGCTGGAGAGCGACACGCGCATGCTGGCATGGGAGGCAGGAAGAAAATATAATATCCGCGTTAA
>CAZULH010000180.1:0-1788 GCA_964621105.1 uncultured bacterium | reverse complement strand
GGATTCGAATGGGATGATTGGGAATTAGGAAAACGCGAAGAATTAATTAAACAATTTCCGCACGCTAAAGAAACAATCATAAGTCTTACATGATTTCATCATTAGCACGTTTTTTTTCTCTTTTATCCCAAAGTCTAAAAAAATAGGCCACTATTGCATTTCCCATAATAGACAAAGTAGCAACCAATAAAAGTTGCTGATTACTTTTCCATTGTCCAAATAAAAAAGCAAAAGCCATCAAACCACCTGTAACAATGAATAGTGATTTAAGAATTCTTTTAAGATAAGGAACTGATGACAATATATCAAAAACCTGATCAACGAATGTAGTTTCTGTCTGCTTCATATACTTATTAATATATCATCAATTTTTTCTTCACAAGTGAATTTGACCTACGAGCTAAATTAACTACTGATTATCAACAACAACCTCGGAAGAGGAGGGATTCGAACCCCCGGTCCCTTTCAGGACTCCTGTTTTCAAGACAGGCGCATTCGGCCGCTCTGCCACTCTTCCGTAGAAATCAGCTAAATGATATCTGTTTAAAAATTTATAAATCAAGAGTTTGTTTTATTGGGGATTTCAAACAAAAACTTGTATGAGAAAACGCCCTTAAGTAGAATAAGCGCTATGGAGGAATTATGACTTTTTTCCTAGATAAGGTTTCCGTAGCGATCAATGGGCATAATCTTTTGGATAATATCAGCCTTAAAATCCAGCCGCAAGAATCTGTAATCATGTTTGGGCCTAACGGTTCGGGCAAAAGCTCCCTAGTTAAGGCTGTCATGAATCTCTCTTCTTACAAGATCACGAAAGGAAAAATTTTATTAGATAATGAGGATATCACCTCCTTGTCTGCTGATGAAAAGACCAAAAAGGGTTTAGGTCTTGCTTTTCAGCAGCCTCCGGAAATTATCGGCATCAAATTGATTGATCTATTAAAAGTCTGTGAAAAGAAAAAACGGCATGAGCCTCTTAGCGATTACGGCAAGGAACTAGTAAAAAAACTGGATATGGAAAGTTTTCTGCAACGAGATATCCATGTGGGCTTTTCCGGAGGAGAAAGAAAACGGGCAGAGCTTCTGCAGCTATTTCTTTTAAAGCCCAAGCTCCTATTATTGGATGAGATCGACTCAGGGGTAGATATTGAAAGTTTGGCCCTAATGGCGACAGAGATCCAAAACTATATCCATAGGGAAAATGCTTCCGCATTAATTATTACCCATTCCGGCTATATTTTAGACTATATCGATGTAGAAAAAGGAGTTGTCCTTTTAAAGAACACCATCTACTGCCATAACCATCCGAAAAAGATTTTCGATGATATCAAGAAAAAGGGATATAAAGGCTGCATCCAATGCTTAGAGAGAACCAAAGGTGAGTCATGTTAGACGAAAATATCAAAAAAGAATCGCAAAAGGTCGGCATCACCTATCAGGAAAATGAAAGAAGCTGCTCTTTTTTGCATAAAGACCATACAACGCTACTTGCTCAAGTCAACAAGCGATATGAAGGGAAAGTAGAAATATTAGATATTTTTGATGCTTTAAAAAAATACCCGTGGGCAAAAGATCTGCAATGGAACCTCATTAACAAAGATCAGGATGAATACACAAAAAAAGCGCAAAAGCCCTCCGGCGGATATTTTATTCGGATCATGAAAGGCGCTAAAGTCGACCTTCCCCTGGAAGCCTGTTTAATGATCTCGGAAGAAAACATCGAACAAAAAGTTCATAATATTATTATTGCAGAAGAAGGATCGGAAGCGAGAATTATCACCGGATGTA
>CAZULH010000179.1:0-1796 GCA_964621105.1 uncultured bacterium | reverse complement strand
ATGGCTAAAAATATCGTGGAAGGAACGAAAGCCCTCGAACGCTTAGTTACCAGCGTCCTGCAGTTTTCTAAACCCATCGAGCCCAAGCCTCAGCAGCATGATATGGTTCTTTTAATGAAAGATATGATCAAATTTTTACGGGTAGATCCCTCTTTCTCCAAAGAAATTCAGATTCAGTTTCATTGTTCGGAAGAAAAACTCTTTTTATTATTTGATAAAGACCTGATTCGTAGCGCTCTTCTAAATATTTTAGTCAATGCCTTTCAAGCGATCGATGATAGGGGCATCGTTACTATTTCTATCATGAAAAACAACAATCTTTGCATGGTTACCGTCTCGGATAATGGCAAAGGTATCCATGCACATGATTTAGACAATATTTTTTCTCCTTTTTTTACAACAAAAGAAGAAGGAAACGGACTGGGTCTCTCTGAAACATTTAAAATTATCCAGGCCCATCTGGGAACCATCGACGTCCGATCGGAAATCCACAGAGGAACCACCTTTACGATTCACCTTCCCATCAAACATTAAGGAGAAAAAGAGCATGACTATCCAAAAGATTCTAATCGCCGATGATGATGCATTGATTAGAAATTTCCTCTATGATGCTCTGCAGGAAAAATACATGCTCACTTTGGCACAAAACGGCCATCAGGCAATAGAACTGTTAAAAAAAGAATCCTTCGATTTAGTCATTACAGATATGAAAATGCCCCTAAAAGATGGGATCTGCGTATTAAAAAAAGCAAAAGAACTCTATCCGAACCTTCTCGTTATTATCATGACGGCTTTTGGAACCATTGAAAATGCCGTCGAAGCAATGAAGCTCGGCGCCCATAATTATATTATCAAACCTTTTTCCATCGATGCTATGGAACTGCTATTGGAAAAAGCCAATGAACACCTCTCTCTTCTGCAGGAAAATCAATACTTTTATCATCAAATATCCTCTCCCTCTCTTTCCGGCGTTATCGCCCATAGCAAACAGATGAAAAAAATCATCAAAGATATGGAAAAAATTGCTAAAAGCAATGCAAGCGTCTTCATTAGCGGAGAATCAGGAACGGGAAAAGAGGTCATTGCCCAATACATCCACTACTCTTCTTATCGCAATAAAAAGCCCTTTATCAAAGTAAATTGCGCGGCTATCTCTGAAACTCTTTTAGAATCGGAATTTTTCGGACATGAAAAAGGTTCTTTTACCGGAGCAGATTATAAAAAAATGGGTAGATTTGAACTGGCGGATAAAGGAACTCTGCTTTTAGATGAAGTAACGGAAATTCCCCTTACACTGCAGCCTAAGCTTCTACGGGCTATTCAGGAACAGGAATTCGAGCGCGTAGGAGGAACCCATTCAATACAGGTCGATTTACGCTTCATCGCGACGACCAACCGCAATATGAAAGAATCCATCGATAAAAAGGTCTTCTGCGAAGATCTGTTTTATCGGCTTAATGTTATGCCGATCTATATTCCGCCTCTACGTGAGAGAAAAGAGGATATTCTTCCGCTAGCGGAAGCTTTTTTAGAAAAATTCTGCATAGAAAACCATAAGAAAAAGAAATTCTTTTCTTTAAAAGCCAGAGAAAAATTGTTGGAATATCCATGGCCGGGAAATATCCGTGAACTTGCCAATATCATTGAAAGAACTGTTGTAATGGACAGATCCGATCAGATAGAAGAAGATCATATATTTGTAGAAGAAGGTCCTTCTTCATCTTCTCCTAATGACTGTTCTTTATTCGAAATGGAAAAAACACATATTCAACAAATGTTAAAAAAGCTCCATTTCA
>CAZULH010000178.1:1406-1808 GCA_964621105.1 uncultured bacterium | reverse complement strand
CCTTCTGAGAGCAACATTCAGAACGCGGTTACAAAAATATCGGAAATCAGCAATAAACTGGCCGCATAAACAGCCTAGGGCAAAACTGAATATATTTCAGTTTTGCCCTATGTACTTTTAAGGAATGAAAAATGTATTTCGAAGCGATCATGCTCATTTGCTTTGGCTTTGCCTGGCCCGCATCGATCTATAAATCCTACGCTTCCAGACAAAATGGAGGTAAAAGCCTGAATTTTCTTGTCATTATTTTTATCGGCTATCTTGCGGGAATCGTCTACAAATTAACCTATTCTTACGACAATACGATCTATCTGTACATCTTAAACACGGTCCTGGTGGGAATAGATATCGGCATGTACCTGAGAAATAAATACGTTTATCACTGCTAAAAATCGATACGAT
>CAZULH010000178.1:0-1396 GCA_964621105.1 uncultured bacterium | reverse complement strand
ACCCCCTGCTTGGACAATACAACCTGCCAAAGCTGAATGTTTCTGGCGCGAAACGAACCTGCGCAAGTAAGCAGATAATATTTCCACATCCGATAAAATGAAGATGGGTAATAGTCCTTGATCTTTGCCCAGTTCTTATCAAAATTGGAAAACCATACCATGAGGGTTTTATCATAATCAGAGCTAAAGTTATGCCAGTCCTCCATCACAAACAGCCCTTCGATCGATTTACCGATCTGCGCAATCGACGGCAGTTGACCATTAGCAAAAATATACTTGTCTATCCAGGGATCTCCCATTTCCGAAGAAACATTGCTTCCTATCGTATGCAGCATCAGCAACCCGTCATCGGCAAGCGAATCATGCACTTTCTGAAAAAAGGTTGTATAATTTTTCTTTCCGACATGTTCAAACATGCCGATTTCAATAATGCAATCAAACTTTCCTTCAACATCCCGATAATCCTGCACGCGCACTTCCACAGGCAGTCCCCTGCACATTTTTTTCGCATATTCCGCCTGATTTTCCGAAAGGGTGATTGCCAATACCTCTACACCATACTTTTTCGATACATGTTTGGCAAATCCTCCCCATCCGCAGCCGATATCCAAAATTTTCATTCCCTTTTTAAAACCTAGCTTCTTAGCAATTAGATCATATTTGGCCTTCTGCGCCTGATCCAAAGTTTTTGCCTCTTTCCAATATCCGCAGCTATAAGTCATCAATTCATCTAACATGTTCTCATACAGATCGTTGCCTAATTGATAATGCTGATCAATCACCTCCATGCTTTTCGTCTTGTTTTGCCGATTAAACATTTTAGCTTTAAGTACCGTCCATCGCATTTTCCATGACGGCTTTAAGTTCTTTTCCAAATCCGCCCGCAGAATACGGAACATACATTCATCCAAGGCCTCACTGTCCCACCAGCCCTGCATGTACGCTTCGCCAAAACCTAGCGACTGATCCTTAAGCACCCGATCATAGAACGCTTCATTATAGACCTGAATATCCCAGGGCCTACTGCCGTTGATCTGCACGTCCGCTATCGACGCTATCTCTTCTACCGCCTGTTTAGCAGAATTATCAGGAACCTTCTCTTTAACCCTGTTTTCGCCTACCAACAGGGCCAAACACAGAACTGACGATGAAAATATACCCATAACCACTCTTTTTAAGATTTATTTTCATATTAATGATGAAAAGCATAAATACAAGAAAATTTTTAATTAATATTAAATTAAAAAAATAAAATCAACAATCTAGCCTATTCTATAACTTTAGCGAAAAATTCCGATAACTGCAGGCGAATCTTTGATTCATAAGCCTACATTCTTCAGACATAACACCCTTAAATTCTAGGGGTAATTTTCCAGCATCTATGAATTTTTTTATT
>CAZULH010000177.1:0-1840 GCA_964621105.1 uncultured bacterium | reverse complement strand
AAACCATACATCATTGCCAATAACTGTATCACCTTTATTAGGAAGTTTAGTAAGATCATATTCTTTTTCCCATCCATGGCCCATAATTGAAAATGGATAGGTTGAAAAACCATCGAGCTTATGGTTAGCCGAGCTCATAACAAATTTGGCATCAGTCGCAATAGCAACAAATTTGCCGATAACAAGCTTTTCTTTGGAAAAATCATAATGATATAAAACATTTCTCTTTTCAAAGTCCTCTGCGTAATGGGGATCATCGTAATAGGTATAATCGCCTACAGAAATCGTTTTACGCTTGATAAAATGCTTTAGAAAAACACATCTTTTAAAATTTTCCAGTTCGTAAGGAAGGTTTTCAAAAGGATATTTTTTATCAGGATCGGGACCATACATAACATTAAAGGGGGTTAATTTTCATACATCTTAATCAATCAAAGATCTATCTAACAATAAATATTTACACCTATTGAAAAAATACGTATCATTTTTTTCAAAACTTTATGTATCAAATATTTCGCTTTTTTGTATTTCTTCTCTGCGCACTTGCAGGACTTTCCTTTAATGAATCTATTATCCCTGCCTCTTCCCGTTATCCTGAAGAAGAAAAACCATGGATCTGCAGCTTTTGCGGAGAGGAAAATCCTCCCAATTACAATATCTGCCAGCACTGCTATCGTGATAAATGGCGCTAGACATTTTCCACTTTGCTTTCTATCTTTCGATTATATGCAGACCGAGATCGGCAGGCTGAACACAACCATCCAACCCCCCCAAAAAAAGTAGCTGTAAAAAGAGGAATTCCCAATTCTCTATTACTTTGCATAATGAAGGCAAAGCAATAGCTCATACAAAAAAAACAGCTTGCAACAGCTGTTTTTACCTTACAGTCACATTCTCTTTGTTCTTTTAATTTTTTAATTTCAACAACATCAGGAATAATAGGACTTCCTTTTGACACCTGTACTGCTGCCATGGTTACCTCCTAAAATCACAAAGAAACTCTATATTTTTATGCGGATTAACGGCAATCATTTATCAAAAAAAATATTAGGCAATAATTAGCTCAGAAATTGATGCTGCCTTCAAATCCCAAAACAAGCGCATTATCGACATTTGATTTTCCGTTAGGCGTAATAATATATTGAATATCCGGAGTAAAATAAAACCACGGCCCAATCTGGAAACGATAATCTAATTCCAAAACCGTTTCCGCTTTCTGATTAGGCAGATGATCGCTAAATCGGCCGTAAATCACACAAAAAGCAGCTACATCATGTTCACGTTTTGGAAATAATCCCTGATAGATAAGGCCGCTAGCCAGCTGATAGGCTTGTGTATTGATCTTTTCCTGCGGAGCAAGATACGCTCCCAGCCAAAAGGTCAATCCTCCCGGACGGTCTTTAGCAACAACATCCTGCCGGCGATAGGGGTGTTTGATTTTTTCTGAATATGTCGCACTAGAACGAAGGTGCGAAGGCCCGATAAATTCCGGCCAGTCCCTTCGATAGATCATCTGATCAAATATCGCATAGAGGCCATAATTACCATGCTTATATCTGTTTGGATCGGTCAAATAGGCAAACTTGCTCGATTCATAGTATCCGCCAAAAACAAGGCTTCCGGGAAAACCGTCATCTTCTTTGTTTTGATGATGTTTGAATGTTATCTGCCCTAATGCCAAATACCCTTTATTTGTATCTAAGTTAAAATATAGACCATGCTTATGGGGCTTTTCCACTTTATTGTCGGCGCTATATACGCCTCCGATAATCTGCCAATGCTTGTCCGGCTGACAACTAAGACGAACAGCCCACGCAGTGATATTAAAAGCAGGGAAAAA
>CAZULH010000176.1:0-1878 GCA_964621105.1 uncultured bacterium | reverse complement strand
CGTTCTTTAAAAAGTCGTGCAGAGCTTCTTTGGGCAGGCCCAACTTGGGTATCATATATTGGTACCCAAATTGGGCAAAGCCCAAGGAGGAAAAGATGAAAATCTTATGCGGAATAGCGGCGGGGGCCATTTTGACGGTGGTTTTATACCACTTGTTTCCTAAAATAGGGATCGAATTAGCAGGACTGATTGTCTTTGTGGTCGGCATTGTGCCGGTCCTATTGGCATATCCGTTCCTGCATAATCCCAAAACCCCACCTAACCCAAGCTTGAACCGCAGGGTTCGGTAATCCGCAAATGTGAGGAGAAATTTGCTTTTCCTCACAGCAATCATTTTTCCATTTTTTGCACGACGAACGTTGCTCAGACAGACCCACAAAAAGAAATCGAAGATTCTTTTCGAAATCATTTTGTCCTGTCTGAGCACGTTTTACCCTTTATCCCCTCTTTTATATTTTTCCCATTAAAAAACCACCTCATTAAAAGGTGGTTTTTTGTTTATTTTCAAAGCTAAAAATCAGGTTAATTAGAATCCAAAATATGACCGGAAGCGTTTGAACCCGTTTTATTGCTCTGACAATTCAGAGAAGTCAAAACGGCGTTCTTAAAAACTGGGTGAAATTATCACTCCTTAGAAAGGAGGTGATCCATCCGCACCTTCCAGTACGGATACCTTGTTCATATATTTTTCCTCGTTTTTCAAAGAGGTATGGACTATATCTTCATTCTCAAAAAAGTAATCTTTTCGGGATGACTCGAACTAATAATCTTGGCAAATTTTGAATAAGATTTTGCTCTTACAAAAAATCTCCAATAATTCGGATCAACTTTAATACTTGGATTATGAATTACTCCGCAACTTATTCCAATTTCTTCAAGATATTCTTTTACTTCTAATAAATCCCTTTTGTCTTTCTGACAAAAGTAAATATAAAAGCGAACATTTGAATGTTTTGAAATACCACCTTCTGCATCGAAATAGCCTCGAATATAATCAATTTTGTTCTCCCTGGAAATTATCTTTACATCTTTAAGTAAAGACTTGGAAAATTCCGTAATCCAAAGATCACGATCTTTTCCTTCTTTATAATTCCAAGCAGACATTCCAAGATTTTTGATCTCTTTTACAAGAAAATCAGAAAAATCTTTTGATTTTGTCGCTATTCTGTAGGTGGTTAATCTTTCAGTTGCATCGTGCAACAAACCAAGTAAATAATGTTTACTAATTTGAAAAGCTCGCGTGTAGTCTCTACGGAGTCCCCTCGATTTGAGAGGTTCCCTCGGTATTCCCATAATTCATTTTAATGAACTTTAGGGTTCACCGATACAGCAAGATTTCACTGCATTATTAGAAATGCAGGTCGCAACATTTAATAATTTACGACTTAGTTCTCATCGCTGATTCTACCTTGGTCCCGTACAACGGGACTTAAGGTATCTCCAACTTTGCTAACTTGACGGATTGCGATAGTTTCGAAGCTACTTCGCGTTCCCACCTCGGCGAGCGGACTTTACCGCACCGGGCGAGCCGTAATGATTTCATTATCATTACGTATTTCCCTTCCTTCAATTATATATTGAAGTACTATGGAAATGCTGACTTCCATATAAGTTTAACTTCGACTTTCGTCATAAGTAATGCTTCAGTCTTATATGGATCTCCATGGGTAATTATAATTTCTGTTCCTTGCATGAATGAAAGGCTTTTTTTAACTGACTTCCTTAGGACCGCCCTGCAAAAGTCGTCTACCTTTTTTGTATCATCCCTGCTTTTTGCCTCAGACCCTCCGTCCTGTCTAATTACTCAAACAGGACTGTCATATTTTTTGGCTACACCAATTAGAAGAATTGGCGAGTGGATTTAAACCACTTAGAAAC
>CAZULH010000175.1:0-1899 GCA_964621105.1 uncultured bacterium | reverse complement strand
GAAAAATTTTACTACTTACAAATATTAAACTGCAATGAGCTTTTAGGCACATCCCATTTTATTATTTTACCAGATCTTTTCTTACAAAAAGGACATCATTCCAAAGAGCATTAGCATTTTGAAAATAGCACTCAAATCCGTTAGCTTTCATAAACGTAATATTCTTGCAGCAAGATAGCGTCTAAAGCATGTAAGAACCCAACTTCAAAAACAGTATGAATTTGAGACTTATCGATTTTATCCCAAAACCGCTGCTCTAAATAAGTGGAATAATGGCCCTTCAAATCATCTTGGTAGCCATATATTTGACTGATTAACAAACAAAACCCATACAAAAAATCCGTCTCATTTTTTCTCTCCTAATTCATCGATATTAAAGAACATGTCGCTAAAATTTATTAATCTTTATTATTCAGAAACTCTTTTCTGACAAACAAACCTGTAGCCTGCCATTTTGGGCTGCCCCATATCTTGTAGAGAACAAAACCGTTTTCTTCCAGGAATGGCTTTAGCGTATCATAAAGGGTATGGCCTTCTCTAAAGCTTCTGAAACTGATTTCGGATAATATCACTTTTGTTGTCTGTAACATTCTTGGAGAAGCTTTGAGCATGTAATACTCCGCCCCTTCCATATCCAGCCACATAAAATCAATATGATCAACACTATAAAAAGAAGCCCAGTCATCCAAGGTCATACAGGGCAGGGTCATTTGAACATCTCCATAATTGGTCTCGGGCATATCGCCTTCCGGAAGAAAAGAAGAAGCCCCTCCGCAATTTTGACTATAATAAAACGTATGATCACCGGTTGAAGAAAAAAGACCGATGGGAAAAGCCCTGACATTAGAAACTTTATGATTACGCAGATTTTGTATGATACTTTGATAAAAACGGGGAACCGGCTCAAATGCAAAGATCAGCCCATGAGGCCATTTTTTAGCAAAAATAACGGTATCCTCCCCTGAATGCGCCCCTGCTTCTAAGATGTAAGGATTATCCGGTAAAAAAGAAGCTACAATTGCAATATATTCCGATGTTGTCAGTTCATTAGGGCCTTTTCCGCTTTCTACAAAATCACTGCCGGCATCTGTAAACGCCTGGCATAATAAAAAAACAGAAAAGAAAAAACCTTTTAAAATTGCATTTGTTTTGATCATTCTCATTACCTTTAATTGAAATAAAAAATTTGAAGGGAAAATGTAGTTTTTTTTTAAATAAAAAGCCAAATATTTCTTAGAAAAAAAGAAAAGCTTCGGCGCTGAAATATGAACAGAGAACCAAAAAATTAATCTTTAGGGTTATCCCTTTTTTACAACAGATCGACGAATCCTAAATTTTACCTTTAAGTTTTTTAACTGTTTTTGCGATCCTTTGTCCCAATGTTTTCGCAATTTGCAGATCGGTCTGCGTGGGCACCTGATCGGCTTTTTCTCCAACTACTGCAGTAGGGCCATAAGGAGTTCCTCCCCTATTGGCATGAGACAGTTCCGTATGGATATACGGCACCCCGACAACCATTGCTCCATGATGAAAGAGCGTAAACATCATTGAAATCAATGTTGTTTCCTGCCCTCCGTGCAAAGAGGCTGTTGAACAAAAAACACCTGCAGGCTTATCGATTAGAGAGCCCTTCATCCAAATAGAGCCTGTCTGATCCCAAAAATTTCGCATCTGCGCGCACATATTTCCAAAACGGGTCGGCGACCCTAAGATAATCCCGTCTATTTGCGAGAGCTCTTCGACTTTGGCAATAGGAACATTTTTCTGCATTTTTTTAGCTTTCTGTATCTGAGGATCTCTTTCAATTACTTCTTTCGGCAATAATTCAGGAACTGTCCGTAAAAGAACCTCGGCCCCTTCTTTTTCGATACTTTCGCAAATAGCCTTAGCCATGAGAAA
>CAZULH010000174.1:0-1943 GCA_964621105.1 uncultured bacterium | reverse complement strand
GCCGAGTGTTTCAATACCTAAGGTTAGAGGCACAACGTCCAACAGAAGGATGTCTTTAACATCTCCGCCGATGATACCGCCCTGGATAGCTGCTCCTGAGGCTACGGCTTCATCCGGGTTGATGCCCTGATGAGGTTCACGGTTAAAGATATTTTTTACCATGCTCTGAACAGCAGGCATACGTGTCATACCGCCGACTAGGATAACATCATCGATATCACCAGCTGATAAGCCTGCATCTTTAAGGGCTTTCTCGCATGGTGTTTTCGAACGGTCGATCAAGTCCATACACAAACTTTCCAGTTTGGAGCGCGATAATGTAAGCGCCAAATGTTTAGGGCCGCTTGCGTCCATGGTGATAAATGGCTGGTTGATATCTGTCGACTGTGTTCCTGACAGCTCGATTTTGGCTTTTTCAGCAGCATCCTTTAACCGCTGCAGCGCCATTTTGTCCTGGGTAAGGTCGATGCCGTTTTCTTTTTTAAACTCATCGATCATCCATCGGATAATACGATCATCAAAGTCATCTCCGCCAAGGTGCGTATCGCCGTTTGTGGAAAGTACTTCGAAGACGCCGTCGCCGATTTCTAAGATCGAAATATCAAACGTTCCTCCGCCGAGGTCGTATACGGCAATTTTTTTATCTTTATTTTTGTCTACGCCATAGGCCAAGGCTGCAGCTGTAGGTTCCGGGATAATCCTCTTTACTTCCAGCCCTGCAATTTTTCCAGCATCCTTTGTGGATTGACGCTGGGAATCGTTAAAGTAGGCGGGAACGGTGATTACGGCTTCGGTTACCTTTTCTCCTAAATAAGCTTCTGCCGTCTCTTTCATTTTGATCAGGATCTGGGCAGCAGCTTCTTCCGGCGAGACCATTTTGTCATCAATTTGAAAGACAACGTCGCCTTTAGCGTTTTTAGTGACTTTATAAGGCACGGTTTTAATCTCGGAAGTTACTTCATCATACTTTCTTCCGATAAAACGCTTGGTGGAAAATAAGGTTTTTTCCGGGTTGGTGACCGCTTGTCTTTTAGCGGCCGAACCGACCAGGCGCTCATCTTTACGGTAAGAAATGATCGAAGGAGTTGTTCTTGTTCCTTCAGCATTGGCTATGACTTTAGGCTGGCCACCTTCCATGATAGCTACGCATGAATTGGTGGTACCGAGGTCAATACCAATAATATGTTTTTTCTTTTTACTCATGGTTTTTATCCTCTTCTTTTTGTTTGTTTAAATTTTCTTCTTCTAATTTTTTAGGTTTGGCGACCTTGACTTGCGCATGTTTAAGCGTGCGGTTGCTGCTTTTGTATCCTTTGGAATATTCCTCAAGGATCGTTCCGTCGGGATAGTCGTCGGTTTCTATCATCTCTACCGCCTCATGAAAGAAAGGATCGAACATGTTCCCTTTCGAATGGAAAGAGACGATCCCTGCATTCAGCAGGACATCTTTCATTTGGGAGAGAATCATCTGAAAGCCAAGGGCCCAGTTTTTAACTTCTTCCGATGCTTCTTTTGAAAAATGCAAAGCTTTTTCAAAATTATCTAGAATAGGAAGCCATTCGCATAAAGAGTTTTCAACGGCAAAACGTAAAGAATCCTGCTTTTCTTTCTGCAGGCGTTTGACCAGGTTCTCTTTTTCTGCAAGCAGGCGGATGTATTTATCCTTATATTCTTTAAGCTCCTGCTTGGCCTGCTGTACTTCCTGTTTAACGTCTTTTCTTTTCCATCTCTTTTTGGAAGGCTCATCTTTTTCACATGCGCAATTTTCTGAATCCTTTAGATCATTGCATGAACAGGTCTTTGGTTCTTTTTCGTATGTAGCGTCTGTATTTTCCGACATGAAAAATTTCTCCTTTATTATTCTTGGTGACTTTTGTTTTCAAGCAGGATCGATTCTTTCGTCAGAAGAATGTCCTCATTTGTATTCGGCGCTTGAAAGGAAA
>CAZULH010000173.1:0-1963 GCA_964621105.1 uncultured bacterium | reverse complement strand
CATGGCTGCTTGCATAGATAGCAGCCGTATATCCGCCTGGGCCGGCACCGATGATAATAATGTCAAAATGCTCACTCATGACTTAAGTGTAAGAAGAAAAAAGATTCTTAGAAAGAATTTTTAGCGTTTATTGAGCTCTTCTCCTAGTAATATAATGAAGGGGTTGAGAATAGAAACAGTATTTTTTTTCATAAAAATCTACGGTAAAATGTGGTTGAAAAAAAGATAGCTTAAAAAAATGAAAGCAATAGCTAATCAGTCAAAGAAATTTTCTTGTATATTAAATAGGATATAATAGTGTAAAAATCCAAATGTTGATATATAAATATATAAGGAATAAACTGAGCTCATATGGATCCAAAGAAGAATTTGAAATTATGTCCTTATTGCGACGGCCAGGTTGATTATGACGTTATTGTCTGCCCCTATTGCGGAAGCGATGTTTCTTCAACAGGCGATACGGTTTCTTCTCATTACCATCAGGACGAATCCTTTCAGTCGATGTCTGCAAAGGATACATTAGCTTCCTTATATCCGCCCCCATATCAGCCCAAGGTTTTCAACCATTCCAACGAGGAAGAATATCCCGATCCTTTTGAGGAAAAAGAGGAAAGGCCGATAGAGGAAAAGACGGAAGGAATTAACTTCTTGTCCATTTTTCTCTTGTCACTGGGAATTACCTGTTTGGGATTTGCTTTTTTACTGTTCTTCTTTTCTAAAAATGGCGAGCTCGTTTTACGGTTCAACGGCCATTTATGGATCTTGTTTTTACTTTTAGCCGTGCCTATGATTTATGGCGGGTACCGCTTTTTTTCTAATAAACAGATATCCGAATAACTGTTATTCTATTTCTCAATATTTTATAGGATTTATTTATGAGTATGATCGGCGATTTATTAGGCGTGCCTGAACTTTTACAAGCGCCTTCAATGAAGAGGATAGAAAGCGAGCCCCAGCTAGCCGGGGTTCTTGTCCCAATAACACCTGCTCAAATACGAGCGTATAATGTTGCTTTACTTTCTACGGTAGCAAAAGATGTTCCTGATGATTGTTTTGATAATCAAGACCGTTTATTGAACGCGGACAATATTTTATGTATTCACCGTTTGTTTTCTCAGCTTGCATCGTATTTTAAAGAAGTGCATCAAATACAGCCTAATGGCACTTATCAGCTTCATGCAGGCGAAGCCGGCTGTGAGGATCAATGCCGTGCAAAAAAATTTATTCTGACTATGGCAATTTTTCTTGGCGATGATGATAAGCAAAAAGATGAATTTTGCAGTCCCTTGCAAGAAACAGCCAAGCATTTAATCAATGCTTTAAAGGTATATTTTCAACAACAAAAAACAAGTAAAACTGTCGATGAACAGATCACGGCATTTGATCTGGCATGGAGAGCTTGTCTACTCCATCGTGCTTAAAGCCGTCCCACAGCATTTTTTATATTTTTTTCCGCTTCCGCATGGACAGTCGTCATTGCGTCCGATTTTTGGCGGTGCCTTTTGAAGGTTATATGTCGGTTCTTCCGGCTGTTCTTCATCAGGTTGGGGAACAAAATTTTTCTGCGTATGCATTTGCAGGGAGCGAAGGCTGTCCTGCATGCGCTGCTGTTGAGGAGGGACCAGTTCAAATCGGAAAAGGTCTTTGGAAATATTCATCTGAATTCTTTGTGAGAGCTCGTCAAAAAGACGGAAAGCCTCATGTTTAAATTCAAGCAGGGGATCTTTTTGGCCGACAGCTCTAAGGCCCACATCCGATCGGAGGTGATCAATCGATAATAGATGTTCCTGCCATAGCTGGTCTATGGTTTTTAACATTAGGCTTCTGACAACATCCTGGACAATCGATTCAGCTTTTTCTAATGAGTCAATTTGCGGATGATGGTTCATGATCAGCTGCGTTTGAAAATGAATTTTTTTATCAAAGGTATCAAAGATTATCTGCGTAGTTTTTTTATTAATTT
>CAZULH010000172.1:0-1981 GCA_964621105.1 uncultured bacterium | reverse complement strand
TTCTTCATGGTCCATCCATCTTGCTCCCATCCAATAATAAAAATGGCCTTGGGGATGTATGCGCTGATCGGGCTTTTCCAGCCAGTAGCTCGATCCCTGACGCGTCATTTTAATCCCTTTGATGCCGTCAACATGACTTGTTGGAAAACTGACATTTAAAAAGGTGCCCTTGGGCGGAGGATTTTTCATAAAAAAATCGAGGATGGGGAAAATATATTTTTCCGTAACCGCATAATCGGGATCGGTTAATTCAATACAGGAAAAAGCAATGCCCGAAATGCCTCGAAATACCCCTTCAATGATGCCTCCGATCGTGCCGCTATATAAAACATTTCTTCCGGAATTGGCGCCGCGGTTGATGCCGGAAATAATCATGTCAGGCTGTTCTTTCAAAACGCTTAAAGCTAATTTTACACAGTCAGCCGGCGTGCCGTTGACTTTCCATGCTTTTGTCTCATCTTGCCATTTGACAGGATGAATTTCCAAAGGCCGGGTGAGGGTAGTCGCCATGCCTGAGCCCGATCTTTCATGATCAGGAGCAACAATCGTCGCCTGGGTGTGTTCCGATACCGATTTCCATAAATGATAGATCCCCGGTGCTTGAATGCCATCGTCGTTCGTGATAAGAATTTTAGGTTTTTGCATAAACTATTTCTCCTTTTTTCTTTCCGCCTTTCTTGAACCGTAACGCAATCCTGCTGCAAACAGATTTTTTCCCGAATAGGCAAAATCTTCTTCCAAAAGCTGCAGATGCCGCTTAGCATCTTCCCGTTTGGATGTTCTGCCTTTTGGGCACTGACAGGTATAACGAAAAAAACCTTGCTTCTTAGCATAGGAGGTAATGTGTTTTTCTTCGACAAGAATCAAAGGGCGCAGGATCGTTACTTGATAATGGTGCATATACAGTTTGGGAAGCATCGGCTCAAATTCCGCTTTTTGCAAAAGATTTAATAAAAGGGTCTGGTTACAGTCATCGCGATGATGGCCGAAAGCAATTTTGTTAATACCTCGTTCTTTTGCCGTATCAAATAACAGCTTTCGCCGAATCCTGGAACAGCTGTAACAGTCAAAATCAGTTGCCGGCATTTCCTGTCGTCGGATCGTTAGGGGAATATTTAGATCATCGCAGATCTTCTGTAAAAAAGAAGCTTCGATATTCGCCCCGCAGGAATATTCTCCGCTGATATGAATCGCCTCAATCGGAAATTTTGCAAAGCCCCGTCCCGATATCTTACATAAAAAATGTAAGAGCGTCAGGCTGTCCTTGCCTCCGCTTAGCGCGACCGCTATCGGACTGTCATCTTCCGCCAAGGCAAATTCATGAAGCGCTTTTCTGATCTTTTTTTCTAACAATTTTCCCATATAACTAAATATTTTATTACATCACATTATGGATGAAAGATTTATTATAGACTAAAATCCTTTTTCTTCGATATCATTGTCGCCAAAAACTAACAAAGTTATGAAAAAAGTCGGAAGAAACGATCCATGCCCATGCGGCTCAGGGAAAAAATTCAAAAAATGTTGCGAAAGTAAACGCATCGGTAAAAAATTTATGGCCACCAAGATCGATACGAAAGATCTGCAGGAAAAATCCCAGGGCGTCTCCAATTTTTTTCAAAAAAATATTATTCCTACGACTATTCCATCTAAAAAAGAAGAAGAAAAACCGCCGGTGACTACAGATACAGAAAATCCACCACAAGAAAGAGAGGAAGAAAAACCTCAACAAAAAGAAAAGAAACCGGAAGATAAAAATAACTCCAAAACTTAAGCGGTTTTCGGAATTATTTCTTGAGACAAACCTTTTCTTTTGATATACATGATTGCAAATTTTGCTGGAGTAGCTCAATTGGTAGAGCGCCCGATTTGTAATCGGATGGTTGAGGGTTCAAGTCCTTTCTCCAGCATTTTTTTTTCTTTCGGGGGCGTCGCATAGCGGCAATTGCAAGGGACTGTAACTCCCTCTCCTTCGGGATTC
>CAZULH010000171.1:0-1984 GCA_964621105.1 uncultured bacterium | reverse complement strand
AGTAAGTAATTATACGATAATTAAAACCAATCCCCGCTGCTACATCCACTAATACAGAAAAAGCCCGTCCCTGCGGGATAAAAGCCATACCAAAAGAGATAATCGAGGCAACAGCCAGCGGATAATTTTTATCTCTTATAGACCTATAAATATGAGGAATTTTTACAATACCGCACAAACTTTGCGATAAAGCAATAGATGCCTGCGCAGCCTCACTTACCATGTTTACTCCAATAGGAGCTGCCGTTAAAACAGCATCGATTATACATTCTTTTAACAGCTGCCTTTGCGCAAAGACCTTGTTATAAGCCGTTAAATCAGTTCTACCTGCCATAATTTATACCCATCCTCTTTTATCATATATGTTTTCTTTTATAGCATTGAAAAATACAAGCACTTGATCATTCTCTTCTCGTTTTTGTTCATTTTCCAATAAAAGTTTATCGCTATGTAACGATGCAATTATTTTTCTATATGCTTGATCAACCTCCTGTCTTGTTGGTGTTGAATTTCTGTCTAATGCTAATGCCTCATAAGAATCTTCAAGCCGACTATAATCCAAAGGCTGATCAGAAGGCGCACCTCCAAGATCTGTCAATAATAATACAGTATCAATCCCGACGGACACAACTATGCCAATGCCAGGAATAATAGTGACTAAACCTGAAATAATTTCTCCAAAAGCTTTAACATACTCTTTTTTGTTCCATCTCTGAATAGCAAAACCCGTTCCAATAACTATCCCTAAACCAGGCACAGCATATTTGCCAGCATATTTACTTGCCAGTTTTGCCGATTCCTTAGTCCCTAAAGCAAAGGCCGTGCTAAACGCAACTTGTCTTACCCCTACCTTTACAAGTACTTTGCTGCCGGAAGAGGCCATCATTTGCATTCCGGTTTTTCTTCCTTTTTTTTCTACCAAAGAAGCAGGAGGCTTTAGCCTTTCCAGTAAAGAACCTCTAGTGTAAGCAGTAATTAAACTTTGCATTTCACCATCAACTTCAAGAGATCCTATCGTATGCCTATCTATTCCTTCTCCTTCCGGACAAACATCTCCCATGTTTTCTACCCAATATCGAACAGCATTTAATTCTAAATAATGCCCTTTTGAACATCGGACAGGCTCTCTTAATAAAGCCTGTGAAAAAAAACGATCTATATATTCTAGAGAAATTCCAGGGGGCCCATTTTTCTGTGTAGACAGCACTACAGCTTTTCCATTAATGGTTAAATATCTGTTTTCTTGCAGAGCTGTAACTAATTCTGTAGAATCCATAGAAAAAGCAGGAACAAGTTCTCGAAATTTTTCAAAAAGTTGATCAACTTGAGCTACCGCCTGAGGAATATCTTCTCCACAATAATAAAATTTCTGTACAACTCGACCATGAGCACAATTTTGTTGTTCTAAAAAAGTAAAATTTGTCTCTGCAAAATGCCTTTTATAACTATCTGTAGCACTTGCTGCCGCTGCTGATGCCGCCATATTTAAACCCTCCAAAAAATGGGAGCATTTTATAAACTAGCAAAAATAATTACAAATATTTTTTTTAAATTATTTTGCTTTGGATCACTATGTAAAATAAGGGATAATTATAATACAAGTTTAATTAAAAGAATATTATTTATATTAAAATAAAAAATTAATATAAACAAAAATAGCTTTATCCAAACCCAAACGATTATAAGAGAAGAGCTCTCTGCATACTTATCAAATCAATATTTAAAAGATTGTAGGGATATTAAAGATTTTTTTAACCTTCAGCACCTTGCTCATATTCTCTTACAACGCTTTGCAAAACTTTTTGCGCTTCCAAACAGATGGTACGTATCCTCGGCTCGATAACAAAATTTTGAATATCTCTGCATAATTCGATTTCTCTTTTTTTTCTATTCCTTTTCTTATCCCCCGGGATTTGACGATTAGGATTATATTGCAGCCAATTTTCGACCATTTTTTTTTCATATACAGTATCATTTCCTGTAA
>CAZULH010000170.1:1512-2058 GCA_964621105.1 uncultured bacterium | reverse complement strand
GAAATATATATCCATCCGGAAAAAGATCTTCGCGGCAAGGGCCATCAGCCTTTTCAGGCTAGAATCGCTACTGGCTCCGGAAGGCTTTGGGGAAAAGGGCTGGGCGAAAGCATGCAAAAGCTCAATTATCTGCCTGAAGCAAGAAGCGATTATATCGCTGCCATTTATGCGGAAGAATTTGGATTTGTCGGCATTTGTTTTTTAATCGTTTTGTATATGATCATTGCTTTTTCCGGGTTTTCTATCGCTATCCATTCCAAAAGGAAAGAAGGTTTTTATTTGGCTTCCATTATTACCTTTATGATTGCGTTTCAGGCCTTTTTAAATTTGGGCGTTGTATCGGGTCTGTTGCCTAGCAAGGGAATAACCTTGCCTTTTTTTTCGCAGGGGGGCAGCTCATTAATTAATCATTTTCTTATAATCGCTATTTTGCTTAGTATCGCTAAAAAGCCGCAAAAACAAATAAGTTATTCATGAAGAAAACTATTCTTATTGCAGCGGGAGGGACGGGAGGTCATCTTATCCCTGCGCAGCAGTTAGCTGTCA
>CAZULH010000170.1:0-1502 GCA_964621105.1 uncultured bacterium | reverse complement strand
AAACTAATTAATTATACATGTAAGAACAATTTTGCTTTTCCATCCTCTTTGCTGCTGGTGGGACCGGTGGTCTCTGGTTCCCTGCGCAGCAGCTGGCCAAACATCTGCAGAAAAACTATGAGATCCTTTTTGTAGGACATGGTCTTTCTAAAAATCCTTTTTTTCAAAAAAACACATTTTTTTATCGTGATATTGCCAGTGCTTCTTTAAGGAAAAAAGATCTGTTTTTTTTCCCTTTTAAAATAATTAAGGGGATCTTTCAGTCAATTCGAATGATCAGAAGATATAAGCCCTCTTTAGTGGTCGGCTTTGGCAGCTTTCATTCTTTTCCTATCCTTGCAGCGGCTGTTATTTTACGAAAACCGATCATCCTCTATGAGTCCAATATCATCATGGGAAAAGTAAACCGCTTTTTTCATCCTTTTTCTCTTTTAGCAGCCTCGCAGTTTCCTCTTCATGAAAAAACATGTGTCGTTACACCTTTTCATATTGCAGAAAATAATACGGAGACTGGTAAAACAAAATTTACCTTGCTAGTCTTTGGAGGATCCCAAGGGGCAAGACAGATCAATACAGCCTTTGCTGATGCAGCGCTGCAGTTAAAAGAAAAAGGAAATGTTTTTCATGTCATTCATTTGACAGGCAATGAAAAGGAAAGGGATAAAATCGCCCTATTTTATGATACCCATCATATTTCCCATGAAGTGAAGGCTTTTGAGGAAAATATGCCCTTGCTATATGCCCGGGCAGATATTGCCGTCTGCCGTGCCGGTGCGATAACAATCAGCGAGCTGATCCATTTTGATTTGCCGTCGGTCCTGATCCCTTATCCTTATTCCAAAGACGGCCATCAGGAAAAAAATGCGGCTTTCTTGCAAAACACTGTAAAAGGAGCTGTCACTGTCAATAATACGAATGTTTTATTTGAAGAGATCGATGCACTTATGCAGAAAAAAGATCGTTTAATGCAGATGCAATCAAATATCCGTAAATATAAAATATCCAATAATCGTGAGAACTTTCCTTTGACGATTGAAAATATTATGGAGAAATTATGCTTACAAAAGAAAACTATCATTTCATAGGCATCGGCGGCATCGGCATGAGCGGGTTGGCACAGATCCTTCATGAAAAGAAAAAAACGGTGTCTGGCAGCGATATTTCTGAAAATGACTTGATCCAAAAAATGAAACAGATGGGGATCTCTATTCAAATAGGACATGAAAAAGAAAACGTTTCCCCTAATACTGTCATTGTATATTCCTCCGCGATTTCTCCTGACAATCCCGAATATGTTCATGCGCTGCAAAATGGACATACTCTCCTGCACAGGGCCGATCTTTTATCGATGCTTTTACAAAAGCAAAAGGCCCTTTTGATTGCAGGCACGCATGGTAAAACGACAACTTCTGCTCTTTTAGCCGATGTTTTATGTAAAGCACAGGAAGATCCTTCTTATATGGTCGGAGGGATTTTACAGGAATATCTTTCCAGTGCCCATT
>CAZULH010000169.1:0-2100 GCA_964621105.1 uncultured bacterium | reverse complement strand
TTGGATGCATGCCTTTTTTTTGTGATATTTTTTGAACCAAATGTTTTTTGGTTACTGTACTCATATAACCACTCCTTATTTTGACCACAGTTGATTGTCATTCTCTTATCATATTGATTTTCATACAAGTAAAATTTAATTAAATCCATCGATATTTAAAAAAACGAGGAAAAATCATTGGATGGAAATAAGGATTTTTCTTTTTCTGCCTACGCCCAGAACAAGAAAAACACTGTCGATACAATCTTTTTTATCGATACGGTATTCCGGATCGGAAATTCTTTCATTATTTAAATAAGCGCCACCGTTTTTAATTAAACGAAGAGCCTCTGACTTACTTGCAGTTGCTTTAGAAAGATAAAATAAATCAGTAATTTTCGTTCCGACCACTTCATCAAAAGATAACCGGCATGTAGGGAGGTCTCCCATCACCGTTTTAATATTCTCTGCATCAAGCACCATTTTCTTTCCGGGAAGAGCTGTTTGAGTTACTTTCAGCGCAAGCTGCAGACCGTCTTCTCCCCGAACAAACCTGGTTACTTCTTCTGCAAGAATTTTTTGTGCGGTATTTGGAACATAATCGGAACTTTTCATCTGCTTTTCAAGCTCGACAATCTCTGCCATATCAAGAAAAGTGAGCATCTTCAACAGCCGAATAACATCACTGTCGCTAACGCGATAGAGATACTGATAAAAATCATAAGAAGAGAGCATTTCTTCGGAAAGCCATACAGCCCCTTTTTCCGATTTACCGAACTTCGTGCCGTCGCTTTTTAAAAGAAGAGGGAAGGTAAATCCATAAGCGGATTTCCCCAAAGACTTTCTGATTAATTCTATGCCGGCCGTTATATTTCCCCACTGATCGCTTCCCCCTACCTGTAAACATACCTGCTGGTTAGAAAAAAGATGGAAAAAATCATAGGCCTGCAGAACCTGATAGAAAAATTCAGTCAAACTTAACCCCTCCGGAGACTCAAGACGGGCTTTTACACTTTCTTTGGCCAGCATCTGCCCAATACGAAAATTTTTGGCCGAATCCCGCAAAAAGGGCAAAAGAGAAATTTCACTTAACCAGTCGTTATTGTCGATAAAAACAGGCTTGGGCCCATGTTCAATGCGGGAAAAAAGATGGCGGAAAAAAGTTTGGATCTTCTTCACATGCTCATCTATTACCTGTTCCTCTAAAAAGGGCCTTTCCTCACTTTTCCCTGAAGGGTCGCCGATCTTTCCTGTTGCCCCTCCTGTCATAATATGAGGAATATGTCCATATCGTCTAAGCCAGCAGGCAACGACAATCCCTACGAGATTGCCTAAATGCAGGCTTTTAGCTGTTGGATCAAACCCGATATAGAATTTCATGGGTTTCTGCATAAGTTTTTCCATGTCCTGATCGGACAGCTGTTCGACCAATCCTCTTTCTTTCAATACTTCTATAACTGATGTTTTCATGAAATTCTCTTTAAAAATTTCTAAAAAGCCTATCTTATGGAATAATTTCTTTCAAGTTCGGCTCTTGGCTTTTTACATGGGTAAAGGTTCTTTCCTTCCATTTTTTTTGTATCGCTTCTTCTACTCTTTCCTGGGAAAGTCTTTCCAAGGACTTTCGTACAAAACGGCTGATTTGGGCGGAATTCTGATTTTCATCAAATAAGGAAATATTTTTCATTTTCAAAAAGACCCTCTCAGATGCATGGGAAGCTATCCAATAATACATGGCCGCTTTTGTTTTTTCAATTGCCTGCGTATCGATCTTTTTATCCAAATGACTATAATTTTTACGTATTTTTTCTCGTAGTCTTTGAATTTTTTCACTTTCCTGAGCGATCTTTTTATCCATAAAATTCCCCTTACATACTGATCCCCTTACAGGAAAGTAGCAAAAAAAAATTTTAATGGCAAAAGTTATACGATTTCAACGCTGCCGTCAAGCTTGCCGATATAGATAGTTGTTGGAAGATTATAGAAAAAACCTGTCTCTATGATCCCTGGAATTTCTTTAAGCGATATACTTAATTTTTGCGGATGATCGATAGGCTTATCAAAATAGATGTCCATGAGAAAATTTCCATTGTCTGACTGTATTTTTTTATTATCGGACTC
>CAZULH010000168.1:0-2173 GCA_964621105.1 uncultured bacterium | reverse complement strand
TCATGGACTTGTGGAGTGTACACATATGCGCGAAGCTGATGAAATCCGTCATAGGGCAGCTGAATTTATAAAAAAAGAGCTTTGTTTATAGGCGGTTAAGAAAATTTTATTATTTTTTTAATAGTTTCATTTGGAAGACTGACCGCTGCTTGAACAAACGAGTATTTTTTTCTTGAGTTATTGTTATTATAAATAATAAGAGTCCTATTGCTGTCGATTTGGGTGATTTTTTGCAATATGCCTTCTTTCTGCTTCTAAAAAAAACTTGATGGGGATTGTGGAGAGATCTTTTCAAATAATTTTTTCTTTTAAGAAAACTTCCAATCAGTAGATAAATCCTGTATAATCATCTTTCTTGCTAATAAATTACTTTGATAGACAAAGAGATATAAAAATTTTTACTTTTATACAAATACAGTTTTTATGTGCGGTTAATTATGATTCGATTTGAAAAAGTATGTAAGTCATATGGGCAAAGGGAACTTTTTTGCGATCTGACTTTTTGTATACATCCTCAGGACAGATGCGGTTTTGTAGGCCGTAACGGCACGGGAAAAACAACTCTTTTTCGATTAATCACAAAAAAAGAGTCTATGGATTCCGGATATGTTCAGACGCCTAACGATTATACTTTCGGCTATCTGGACCAGCATATCAGTTTTTCTCAAAAGACTATCTTAGAAGAAGCGATACATGATTTGGACTGTGAAGAATGGGAAAAAGAATATAGAGCGGAGATTATTTTATTCGGACTGGGTTTTCAAAAAGAGGATATGGATAGAGATCCTCGGGAATTGTCCGGAGGATATCAATTGCGGGTGCATTTGGCAAAAGTACTGCTTTCCGAGCCTTCCTGTCTGTTGTTGGATGAGCCTACGAACTATTTAGACATCGTTTCTATTCAATGGCTGAAAAAATTTCTTAAAAACTGGAGAGGAGCTCTAATTATTATTTCTCATGACAGGGGTTTTTTAGACAGCGTCTCTACTCATACCCTTGGGCTGCATAGAAATAAAATCTACAAAGTAACCGGCGGCACAAAAAATCTGTTCGATCTGATTTTGAAAGAAGAGCAGGTTTATGAATCAACGCGTAGAAGCGTTGAAAAAAAACGAGAGCATCTGGAGAGCTTTGTCAATCGTTTTGGCGCCAAAGCTTCAAAAGCGGCGCAGGCGCGATCGAAAAGCAAAGCCTTAGAAAAGATTCCTGCATTAGAGCAATTAATGGAGATGCATTCTCTGCGCTTTTCCTTTAATGAGGCGCCTTTTCCGGGGGAAAAGATATTGTCTGCGGAAAATATTTATTTTTCCTATCCGAATATGATCTATAAGGAACCTGACGAAGATCTTATCGAAAACCTTTCTCTTTCTATAGAAAAAGGGGAGAGAATTGCAATTGTCGGAAAAAACGGGTATGGCAAGTCTACGATCCTTAAGCTGCTCTCTCAAGAGCTCTCTCCTAAATCCGGAGAAGTGACAATTTCCGAGAATGCATCCATCGGATATTTTGGGCAGACAAATATCGACAGGCTTAATCCTTCCCATACGATCATCGAGGAGATATCGGCAGCCAATCCTTCTTTAAATATAGGGGAAGTACGCCGTATCTGCGGGATTATGATGTTTGCAAAAGATGATGCCAAGAAAAAGATCTCTCTTTTATCCGGAGGGGAAAAAAGCCGGGTGTTATTAGGAAAGATTTTGGCTAAACCCTGTAACCTGCTTCTTTTGGATGAACCGACAAATCACTTAGATATGGAATCGATCGAATCGTTGTTAGACTCTGTGGAAGAGTTTTTTGGAGCCGTTATTATCGTTACTCATAGTGAAATGATCTTAAGTCGAATGTCTTTAGATAAGCTTATTATTTGTCAGCAGGATGAGCAGGATTTATTTTTAGGTAATTATGAAGAATTCTTAGAAAAAAGAGGCTGGCCGGAAGAAGGAGAGAAAAAGAAAAAAAAAGGAAGCGGTAAAAATCAAAAAAAACCGTCTGGGCAAGACCCCCTTCTAAAAGAGATGAAAAAGGAAATAAAAGAATTAGAGGGTAAGATTACGGATTTGGAAAAAAAACTTAAAAAAGAAGAGATCTCCTTGATCGAGGCTTCGGAAAATGGAAAAAAAACAGAGATCTCAAAATTTTCTAAAATTATTCATGATCGTCAAGAGGAGAT
>CAZULH010000167.1:0-2219 GCA_964621105.1 uncultured bacterium | reverse complement strand
GGGTAGAAAATGCAGGGATCGATCGGACAAAAAAATCCATTTATTGGAAAAATCAAATTAAACGAAAAGAATGCTGTCGGATCTATTTACATAAAAACTCTAAGTTTGTTGCTGAAGATGTGGTTTTTGATTCTGCTTTTTCTCTTTTTGTTCCGTCTGATACCTGCATAAGGGCCTATCAAAAGGAAGGGGTTCTCTATTTTTCTAAAGAAAAAACGGTTACTTCATAAGAGAAAGAGCGTACTTGGAAAAGCCGCTATTGTCCTGACACATACTTTTTGCGGTCGCTATTGCTTCATCCTGTAAAAAAGCTCGGTAGAATTTTATAATTTCTTGTGTATGAATTTTATACTGGGTTTCAATGCATTGGATAAACAGGCTGTTAATAATTTCAGGATACCTTCGGGTATGGGACATGCAGGTCGTAAAAGTTTGATTGTCTGCGACAATCAAAGCAACATACAGGGTCTGGTGCAGAATATTATGTATTACGTTTTTGTTTAGACTGTCTTCTAAAATTAGCAGATAGTCGAGAATAGCCGTTAGTTCTTCCAAGGATAATTTTTGCAGATCTATATGCATGAGATAATGTTCTATATCATCAATAGCTCCTGCACAATAATAGTTCTCAAAATGCATCATAGAAAAGGTGTTAAGATCTAATTGATAAGAAGGAGGAGACTTACAGAAGGTATGATTAACCCGAAAAGGCAGTCCCGCATAATAGCGGTAATTATTTTCTGAAATAAAAGGATTGATTCCATTGCCCAGTATAGTCTCTTCTTCTTCCATTGTATGAAAACAGCTCCAGGTAGGGGAAAGTTTTGTTTTAGAAGATCCTTCAAAATAATGAAGGATATGGATGAGTTCATGTGCAAGCGTTGCTTCCAATATAGGAGTAGCGGAAATATCAAGAAAGCTCGACGTTTCTACGCAGGGCTTGCTGTTGTAATGCTTAACGACACAATGGTGAGAAGGTAAATGATGGGAGGGCCTTATAAATGTATGAAGCAAAGGTTCTGGGGACAAGAGAACTCTCCAGCAGGAAGAATCTTCTGTGACGGAAGAGAGCTGAATATGTCTGTCTGCGTGGCGGGTAAATAGCTGATCTAGTATTTCCAAGCCGACAGGATTGTTTGCCATTTGAACAAGAAGCTGTTTATGAAATTCCACAAAAGGCTCGTCTTCCGTAAATTGGAAAATGCCTTCGCTTAGGATGAGCTCTTTAATTCGTTCTTTTTCTGCATATAAAGGATCTATAGGGATAAAATAATATTGTGTAGCGGGAACCGGGGAACAATAACAAAAGGGAAATACAGCTGCCATAATTATTACGCATTATTAATTATTATTAATAATGTAATTATAACATTAATGTTAATTAAACAGTTCAGTAATTTAAAAAATTAAAATAATAAGTTTGTTGTTAAATTATAAAAAAATATTTTTAGGGAATTAAAGTACGGAAAGAGAGGGATTCGAACCCTCGATACCCTTGCGGGTATGCGTCCTTAGCAGGGACGTGCTTTCGGCCACTCAGCCATCTTTCCGTAGAAAAGATAGGATTTATATTAAAGAGTTTATTGATTTAATCGCAAGAAACTCTAAGAAGAGAAAGATGTAAAGATTTTTTTTTGTTTTTTTTGTCTAAATGGCTATAGTCGTTTTTTATTTTTTGGAGGAAATGGTTATGGGAGTAGTTGCCCGAATTGCATCAATGCCGCAGGAGAAAGTACCTGCTTATATAAGATTTTTTAATAATGAACCCCTAGATTTTGCCATGAAGATTATCAGTGTTGTCGGACTGTGTTTTTTTGTGGAGAGCAATATTGCATTGTCTTATACAAGTCTTTCTCCCGTTATCTTTCCCTTGGGGGCGGCGGGCCTTATTTCCGGTTTAGTCATGATATTGCTTGGTGGCGCGTATTTTAGCACAAAAAAAATCCTGTATACGCCTCTTAAAAAACAAATGCAGGTACAGGAAAAGCCAGAACTGCGAGCGCAAAAAAACAAGAAAATAACGGCTGAAGAAATTAAACGATACGGAGATGTTTTTTTACAATTACTGGGAAGAGACAAAAGAGAATCTCCATATAGGGCGTTGTGTTCATTGATTGAACCAGACTCTGTTCAAGTAACCAAGTCGAAAGGAACAAAAAAGAGAAGGGATCGGTTTGAAGGCTTAAAGCCTAACGCAGATGGATATAGGGTTTTTTTCC
>CAZULH010000166.1:0-2251 GCA_964621105.1 uncultured bacterium | reverse complement strand
ACCATATAACATCATAAGCAACTGTAAGTCAATATTCATAGAATAGACCTGTCATAATAATCAACGAATAAATTCTATCGGGAAAGTAGTCACCGTTATAATTATTTTGTAGAAATTGTTCTCTGGCTTTCATATAATAAATGTCAATTCTTTTCTGAATTGATTAAAATATATCGGATAGGAGAAAACCATCCTGCTTCATTATTACCGATGATAATTGTATGGTTTGTTTTCCAAAATTGAAATAAATACAGATCTTTGGTGGCAACGCGAAAATTTAGAATATCATTCTTAAAATTGATCAGTTCTATATATCCGGATACAGGGTCAAGATCGTTAATTTTGTAAGCTGTTTTTTTATCGTCATAAGGTCCTGTATATAAATTGGCATAAATCACTGAGTCATTGCTTTTGTTGTAGATGCGGTAACGATAGCCGGAAGACCAAAACCAGTTGGTATTTCTAAAAATATAAATCTCATCATATTGTTTCCATGAAGACAAAGTACTTTTATACCAGGAATTGATTTTCCATCCTGCCCCGTTTTCGATTTCAAAGAACTCTTTGTCCGAAGGAATCGGATTTAAGACATAATGACGGTTAATCGGTTTATTGATTTGAGCGATATTGTGGAAATAGCCGTTTGATAATTCTTCCGGAAGATTGGTCGCATTTTCCATTTCACGCGTATTGTTGGGGTCGGTTTTTTCAGCATTAGGATTGTCTTTTTGAAGCTGTTCTTGAAGAAAGGCCTCTTCTTTTTGCGTCATGGGTGAAGAGTTAACGAGAGCCGCTTTTTCAGAAAAAAGAGACAAATGTATGGCCAAAAAAGAACATAAATAAAAATAAACAGCTTTCATAAAACTCCTCGCTTTTTTATTAAAACCTCAATATTTTGAAAAAAAAAGTTAAAAAAGTAAATGAAAAATTTTTCCATCGGGACGGGGGTGGCGATATGAAAAAATTTATGTTTTTATGTTTACTGATAAATACTCTGCGAATATTTGCTGAAGATGCCGATCTGCTGTATTTGTCTGCAGGGATATTTGATCTTCGTAAAGAGAGGTATCGTACGGCAGAATTTCGTCTGGACTACAAGTCTCATCTGCAATATTGGTTTTTTCGGCCGACTCTAGGTTTAATGATGAGTGCAAAAAAAAGCTTTTATGCATGCGGAGGATTTAGTTTGGACTTTGTCATTTGTAAGCACATGATTTTGGCCCCTCATTTTTCGGCAGGCTATTATGCGCAGGGAAATGGTAAAAATCTTGGTTTTCCTTTGGAGTTTCGCTCAGGAATAGAATTTGGCTATCGCAGCAACGGCGGATGGAGGACGGGAATTGATTTTACCCATATGTCCAATGCTCATCTCGGTCATCGCAATCCCGGTGTTGAATCTCTGGTTTTTTTCGTAGGAATTCCTTTGAACAAGCCTTCGTCTTAGAAAGTACAGGTTAAAGAAATGCCGCCGGCTTTAGTGGGATCATAGTTCTTTTTAATAACAGTAAACCATCCGCCGAGAATAATTCCCAAATTTTTAGAAAAGTTATATTCGATCTCCGGCGCCAGTTCAAAAAACCACTTATAAGGAGAAATATTAGAAGCGGCTGTACCATCGAAGGCTGTGCCGTTAGCTCCGGAAAAGCGATTTTTCTGATAATACGAATATAATAGCTCTAATACCAGCACCCATCTTTGGGTAAGGCTAAGCTCAAAGGAAAAATCGGCGATATAGGATTTGCCCGGTTTAACTTTTCCTTTGGTATTGTAGCCTCCGCCGTAGGAGTTAAATTCGCTTAAGCTGACTTTAGTTGGAAGAGAGAAAAAAAGGCTACCTCTTATGCTTATGGGATGCATTGGAAGCCAGTAAACAATTTTGGAGCCGTTTAATCCAAAGGAAGTGATATAAGAACCTGTGCCGACGCCGTCGATAGTTTCTTTATCGGGATTGAGGTCCTTATATTTTCCGACAGGAAAAGATTCATAAATACGAAATCGGATAGAAGGAATAGCCGTGCCTTTTTTTTGTCTGATAATCTGAAAACCGAGTTTAGCAACGATATCATTCCATTTAAAAGCTTTATGACTTCCCCTGATATTGTAAGAGTTTTCGAATACAACTGTAAAGTCTAGCCAATTCGTAAAACCGCGCTGGACAGACAGGTAACTTTGGGTTGACCAAACATCATCGGTAGCGAACTTATGGGTAGAGGATATGACAGGAGGCTCGTGGGTATTAATTAAATATACA
>CAZULH010000165.1:0-2287 GCA_964621105.1 uncultured bacterium | reverse complement strand
TTAACGAATTAACAGCCTTAGGTTTTTATAATATGTTTTTGGATAATGAAATGTTGTTGAGTAAAACAAAAGCGAGTTCAAGTATTACACTTGAAAATGATAAAAAAGGTAGTCGAGTTAGAGTAGATGCAAATGCCTCTGTTTCAACCGAAAATGATAGAGGAGCTAATATTTCAGCAGATGCATCAGCCAGTGTTGAGGTCGATGATAAAGGAAATTCTTCTGGAAAAATACAAGGGGAAATTAATGCGAAATGGTAAAAATATAAAAAAAGCGCTTTTTAGCATAATTTTTTTATTTATAATATGCGTATTTTTTTATTATACTGGTAAAAATAAGTATCATCAAAAAATGAATGTTTCTTATGGAGTATCTCATACTCCTTTGATTCACGTTAAAATTGACAATACGTATTATCCATTGGAATTAGATTTGGCAGGCAGTTCTTCCGAATTAACTTTATCTAAAGAAATTTTAAATAATATTGTTAAAAAACTGTTAAATGCTAAAACGCAATGGAGAGATCTTTTGGGAAACCAATATAAATCTTCAGAGTATTTAATTTCAGCTATATATTTCAAAGACCTGAAATTAAAAAACATTTATGCAAAAGAAGAAAATCAAGAATATCTTGATAATATTACTCTTTGGGAAGAAGAAGGGGACGATTTATTTGAAGAGTATGGAACAATAGGGCTGAAATTAGCGGAAAAACACAACATTTTACTTGATTTTCCCAGAGACAGGTTGTTTTTTAGTAATAATTTAGGAAGATTAAAAAAAGAAGGCTTTGATATTGATTCTTATTTGCCAGTTCCTTTTATGCGGTTGAAAGAAGGTATTGTTTTTGCAATAGACACTGATGTTGGAAAAAACAACTTTCTTTTGGATACAGGTGCTACAATTTCTATATTTAGAGAGACTTTTTTTGAAAATGAGGAAAAACTTAATGAAATACACGGAAAAAAAGTGTTTTTTTCTTCGAAATTTAAAATTGCTGATTGTGATTTTGGAAAACAAGATCTGATTTTATTAAACATATCTTCTGAGTTTGAATCATTTGATGGAATATTGGGCATGGATTTTATAAAAAAATACGTAATTTATTTAGATTTTGATAAAAAAATCATGTATTTGCAAAAGCCTTAATAAAGACTTACTTTAAATAAGCGCTACCCAAATGGCTTATTGGCAAAGAATCTGGTTTATTATTGATCGTGTTGAGAACTTCTTTTAGACTAGCAGGGAAAACATGTGTAAGACAGAAAAAAGAAGGATCTGAAATTGAAAAGCCTTTTAGCTCTTTTTTCTCAGCAATCAGATTTTTGATTTCCTCTTCTTGAGGATCTATGGGAGAATTGTTAAAAGTTGGATCTTGTAATACTTTGGGGAATTGGGGGTAGTAGACATCACAGGCAAGTACTAATTGTGAAAAATCCTTTAGCCAGGGTTGCATTTGTTTGTTTAAGCTATTAAGGTCTAATTCATCTGAAAAGGCGTTCCCTTCAAAAACACTGACGATGTCTCTTTCATCAATAGGCTCAAAATTATCGATTTCTTCATCGGAAATAACATCAAAACCTGTTCCATTGCCTTGAAGGATCTTAATGTATCGTCCTTTAAGATTATGTGAACGGTCATAGAGATTGTTTATTAAAACAACTTTTTTATTAGAATGAGCTAAATAAGCTAATAACACCTGCATAGAAAAAATACTGGAAGCATATTCTGTGCCGAATCTATCTTTACGTAAATATTCAGGCTGAATGTATTTTCCCCAAATATGTACGTTAATATCGCTAATTTTTTGCTGTGTATCAATTTCGTTAAGATATTGATGATAGCTTTTAGCTACAAGGGTGGAAAAATGATATTGGAGATTTTTAGATAATTCATCACAAAACTTATTTCCTATAGACATAATCTCTTTGAGTTTATTTCTATTAGTTTTCCTTCCTTTTACAGGACAGGAGTCTCCAATAAAATATAATAAGTATAAACTTGTTAAATCGAAAAGTTCTTGAGGGAGATTGTCTAAGTCATTTATATCAAGCTGTATTAACGCATTTTGAATCTTAATAGATAATTCTTGTATATTATGGTTAAAAATAGTCGAAATAATATTATTGGCTAATAAAGCCATGCCATGACAGCAATTGGCAGTTGTGTGGCCGTCAAAATGAGAATATTGACCATTTATGAGTAAGATAAGAGCTTTTTGAGCCAATTTGTAAAATAAACACAGATGTTCTTGGGATTTGATATGTTTTTTCCAAATCCAATAAGA
>CAZULH010000164.1:0-2309 GCA_964621105.1 uncultured bacterium | reverse complement strand
ATTTCACTTATTTCTCCACGCAACAAAAAAAGGTCTTTGAACGCTCTAATTATATTTTAGTTCCATCTAAACAGGTTAAAGACTGGTTGATAGAACAAGATGCTTCATTAACCCCAAAAGTAAAACAAATTGCCTTCGGAGTGGATACCGATATTTTTAAAAATATCCCCAAAAAGATCGCAAGAGAAACACTAGACATCCCTGCAAATGAAAAAATGGTTTTATTTGTCGGAAGGATTGAGCATCGAAAAGGCATTCTAAATCTTCTAAAAGCTGTAGAAGCTTTGCCAAAAGATATCCATCTATACATCATTGGACGGCCCGAAGAAAACAATGAAAGAGATCATCAAATCATGGTGCAAGTAAAAAAACATATACAGGAAAAATTACAAAATCGTTGCCGATTAATTTCTGTATTGCCCTGGAAAGATTTGTCTCTGTATTATTCTGCCGCTGATGTTGTAGCTCTACCCAGCTTAGTGGAACCTTTCGGCCTGCCGGTAATTGAAGCCTTAGCTTGCGGAGCTTCCGTTGTGGGATCTAATATAGACGGAATTAAAGAAATCATACGGAATGAAAAAGATGGTCTTTTAATTGATCCTAATAATCTTAATGCTATGCAAACCGCAATCATGAGGATATTTAGCGAACCAAAATGGGCTGAAAATATTACCAGCCGAATGGAAAGAGCAAAAACCTTTACATGGGAAAAATTTTCTATGCAAGTTGAGTCAATTATTCAGGAAGCCGTTTTACTGAAAAACATTGTTATCAATGGATAATTACCAAATAAAAGGTTTCACTGAAATTTCCCTAACGGATTATCCGTTAGGGAATCCTGGGGCTATTCTTTTTTTTGCCCATTGCCCTTTACGATGTAAATATTGCCAGGCGGCCCATCTTGTCGATTCTCATCATCTGCTTCCCTCTCTGTCTTTTAAACAAATACTCCGCACCCTAGAAGAGTTACAAGATATTGTAAAAGGCATCACAATCACAGGAGGAGAAGCATCGGTATTGCCTCAAATGGACTTAATCCTAAAAACCATTAAGGCTATGGGTTTTAAGATAAAACTCGACACATATGGGGCCAATATCCCCCTTATAGAATCTTGGATAAATAATCATATTATTGATATGTTGGCTCTTGATGTAAAAGGTCCTTGGGAAAAATATACGCTGATTACGCAAAGACCTTGGGGGCAAGCACAATTAAATCAATTACGTGATTGGATAAAACAAATAATAAAAGATAACCCTATAGAATATGAATTAAGAACTACCGTCCATAAAAAATTATTATCAAAGCAAGATCTTTTTTTTCTCGCAAATGAATTAGATGGAGCTTCTTTATGGGTATTGCAAAATTATAAACCTGTTCCCGGATTTGATAATTCTTTACAGCAGGACTTGACTTATTCGGATGCAGAATTAAATGGTATAACCAAAATAATAAGAAAAAATACAAATATAAATTGTTATTTAAGAGGATATGAAAAAACTGCACATTCTAATAGATCATATTAATGGAGATCCTTTCCTTCACCTGGGAGGAGAAGATACTTGCAGCGTAAATATTTGCGTCCATGAATTAGCCTTTCATCTGGCCAATATGAATTGCCACATTTTTATTTCAACCAGGAAAACAAAGCCTCATCAGCCTTTTATAGAAAAGATACAAGACAATCTCACGATTCTCCGTTTTAAGGCTGGTCCAGAAAAATATTTATATAGAGACGACCTTTTTCCTTATTTAGACATATATTGCCAAGAACTAGAAAAATATTTACGTTCACATTCTATGATTTTTGATGTTGCTCATGGAAATTACTGGTTATCTGCCAAAGTTATTTACTTTTTAAAAAAACAACATTTAGCCAAAGCCCTTTTTTATACTCCACACTCATTAGCCTGCATTAAAACAAAACATGTTAAAATTGCAAATAGCCTTCGATTACAAATAGAAAATGAAATCATTACCCGTGCTGAAGCCGTCCAAGCCTTAAACCAAGAAGAAAAATCAATTATTCAATCCTATACAAAAACCAAAGACAATATCTTTGTTATTCGACATGGAGTAAATAAAAGTAATTTTCCTTATATCTCTAAACAAAGGGCTAGAAAAAAGCTTGCATGGGACATCAATAAAAAAATCCTGCTGTTTGTAGGAAGATTTGAAAAACAAAAAAATTTTTCCTTAATAAAAAAAGTCTTCTCAAAATTATCTAAAAATAATGAATCTTATCAATTAAAAGTATGCGGAGGGAGCAAGCCGTCTTCTACAGATTCAGTTTATAAAAATCATGAAT
>CAZULH010000163.1:0-2318 GCA_964621105.1 uncultured bacterium | reverse complement strand
CAAAAAAATATGGTCTGCGCGAATTTGCCTGTAAAATTGCGTATCATTTAGAAATTGACGAGGCTAAGGAAGATGTAATCGATAGGGTCTCCGATCCTCATCCGCAGGTGCGTATTGCCGCCCTTCAGGCATTTGCCCTATATTATATGGACAAGTGTGATAGAGAAGAAGCGCAGGCAATTATTAAAAAAGCGTTAAAAGATGTAGATCCTCAGGTTGCCATTGTTGCTGCTTGGGTCAGTTTTATTGCAGATCCCCAGTCAGGGGAATATCATATTAAAAAATGGCTCATGGATAAACGGGCAGAAAACAGGCGCCTGGCAGCAGCGGCTTTAGCTGCCTGCGGCCAAAAGGGAGAAAGCTTATCTATTCAGATGATGCGTTCGGCAAAAGATCCTTATGTACAGATTAATCTGGCTATGGGGCTGATCTCTCAAAGAAGCCATATTAAAGAGTCTTCCGATATCATTTATTCTTTTTTACACGATAAAAAAGAGCTTTGGATGTGGAAAAATTCTTTTTTTGAAGTGCTCTCTCCAAGCGAGCTGACCCATGTTGAGCATATTCCCTGTTATCCTGAAGCGATCGACCAGCTGACCCATTTAAACCTTTTGTCCGTATTAGCTCTGGTGGAAGACAGCAGGGCACAGGAAGGGCTGAAAAGTTTTCTTAAAAAGAAAGATTGGCAGATAACCGGGGCCGCCATGGTTATCCTTCTGCAGGAAGGGGATGAGAGAACGATAGAAGGGTTGAAGATAATTCTTCAGGATGAGGATCCTGCTATTCGGATACAGGCGGCTATTATTATGGCGATGGTGGGAAAAGTAGAGTCTACAGCCCAGATCCTTAAAGATACGTATGCCAATGCTGATTATGATAAAAAAACGCAGATTTTGGAGGCCTTAGGCGCTATCTCCAAATCCGATGAAGCCATTTTCTTTGTAAAATCTTTTTTTGAACCTTTTCAGGTTCTTCGAATTATCGGAGCATCTTCCTGTATCCAATGCTTAAATAGATGATGTAAAACACCTTAGTTTTTATTCTGGTAATACAGTATAAGAAGGAAGGGGGGGATTAACAAGGGCTTTATGGATTATCAAGGAAATGACGATAGCTAAAACAGGTGTTCCTAAATAAAAAATGCTAATCGGCAGTGTGGTTAGAGTAAATGCAGGCAATGCTAACCATGCTAAAACTGCTGTGCTTAAAGTGCTATATGCGATAGCTTTAATTGTTTGAGCTTGCAGTCTTTTTTTCTCGTCTTCACTGTAATCATGAGAGTTTTTTATGTACCTGCTGCCCTCAATAACTGCAGGAATAGCTGCTGATAATGCAGTGCTGGCTAACAATAATCCGAAATGCATAGTTTTTCTCCTAAATTAATATTTCTTAATTACAGGTATTATACATAGATTTTATATAATTGTTAATTAATAAAATTATATTTACATAATCTTTTTTTGTTTATTACGGCATTTTTTAAAAAATTTTTATCAAATAAAATCTTGAAAATGGCACTGTTCCTGCTGAAAAACGTATTTTTAGAGGGGTTTCCTTATATTAAAGGAAATGGAGTTTGATATCTGGGCTGTTGATCAGCATCTGAGGCAGGCCAAGACAGAGACCATTCATCGGCTGCTTAATCGTGAAGAAACTTGGAGCGCTGATAATAAAACCAATAGATCAAAATAATCAAATCCCCGGAATTTTTGACTTTAGCCGGACCTTTCAAGGTACAATGGACGTAGAGCTTCCTGAAATTGATTATTGGCAATATTTGAAAAAACAGTTTTATCTTAAAATAGAAATTTTTATATTTTTTATATGTGTAAATTGAAGTTTTTTTTTCATATAAGAAAAAAAAATAGTCAAAAAGATTTTTTTTATTTCAAATTGTTGACAATAAAAGCCCAATGCTGTTTGATTGTAAGCGTTTCCTATTATAATTTAGTAGAATATGGCAAAAGAAGAAACGATAAAATTAGAAGGCAAGGTTGAAGAGTTGCTGCCGAATATGACTTTTAGGGTAACTCTTGAAAACGGAATGACGGTATTTGCTCATTTGTGCGGAAAGATGAGGATGAGAAATATTCGGGTATACGCAGGGGATGTTGTTACTGTTGAAATGTCTCCCTATGATTTGACGAAGGCGCGAATTGTTTATCGTCAAAAGTAGCAAAACCAGCTAAATTAGTTGATTTAATTTTTGTAAAAACGTTAAGCTTGGGTGCTTTCAATATTGAGAAAAAATCGTTTATTGAGCGCCCAGATAGCTCAGAGGTAGAGCACTTGCATGGTAAGCAAGCGGTCGTAGGTTC
>CAZULH010000162.1:0-2350 GCA_964621105.1 uncultured bacterium | reverse complement strand
ATGGCAATCCTTTTACAGTAGCCGCTCTAAACTCTCTTAAATCTTGCTGGAAACCTGATTTTAATATTTTTGATTTAGACCTATCTAGAACTTTCTATGTGGGCAAACAGCTGCTGTTTAAAGCATTATATGGCTTAAAAGGCGGATGGATAAACCAAAAATATAATCAAACAGGTTATTTTACAATGGGCTCACTTCGTTCTGTCAACGCTTCGGATTCCTGGCTTATAGGACCTAGGGGCGGCATCGATGGAAAATGGCATTTAGGAAAAGGTATAAATATTTTAAGTAATGCTATTGTAAGCGTTTTCATGCAAAAATATTATGACATAATAACCAGACATGACCTATATACCAATCCTTCCCTGCTTATAAGAAACGATAAAAGTAAAAAACACTTTATGGTAAATAGCTCTTTTGAATATCTACTCGGATTACATTACGGCACATATTTTAATCATAATAACTGCCATTTTGATATTTTTGCAGCCTATGAATTCCAAGTATACTTGTTCCAAAATGAAATGAGAGTCCAATTTGATTCAGTTACTACAAGCACTGATCGCGGATATTCGCCATCGGGTCATTTAGGAAACCAAGGATTAACTTTATCTGTCAAATTTGACTTCTAATCTCAGATAAAGTGTAAAAATTTAAACCGATAATTAAAATTATCGGTTTTTTTTTGTCCTGTCGGCCTGAGCTCCAAAATTTGATTTGCCACAATCTGTTCATCGATCAAAAAAAATACGGACTTATCACTTTTGATTAATCATTTTCTTTTCTATCATTGATGAAAAAAGGTCATAATGCAGCTTAATCCCCAACAGCAACAAGCCGTCGAACATTTAGAGGGCCCGCTTTTAGTGTTAGCAGGAGCAGGTTCAGGAAAAACACGCGTCGTTACCCATCGTATCGTTCGCTTAATTGAAAAAGGTATTCCTCCCAATGATATTTTAGCTGTTACCTTCACGAATAAAGCTGCAGAAGAAATGAAAACGCGCATCAAAACGCTATCGCAGACTTATGTATTATGCTGCACTTTTCATAGTTTGGGCGCGCAGATTCTGCGGGAGTCCATTCATTTTTTAGATTATAAAAGTACTTTTACCATTTATGATTCGGACGATAGTCTCAAACTAATAAAGAACTGTTTGATCCAGCTCAACTATAAAGATGAAAAGGGCCTATCGAAAACCCTAAAACAAATGATATCGAACCATAAAAATGATCTTATAGGACCTAATGAATTAAACTTTTCTTCTTCTTCCTCAAAAGAAGAGAGAATGCTGGCCGGGGTTTATCCCCTCTATCAAAATAAATTAAAGGAATATAATGCGGTAGACTTTGACGATCTTCTTTTTTTACCGATCGTCTTATTTAAGTCCCATCCTGAAGTTAAAGAATTTTACCAGTCGCGCTGGTCTTTTGTCATGATCGATGAATACCAGGATACGAACCAGGCACAATACATCATGACCAAGCATCTCGTTGCTAAACACCAGAACATCCTGGCTGTCGGCGATCCCGACCAGTCGATATACTCATGGAGAGGCGCCTGCTATCAGAACATTTTGAAGTTCGATGAAGATTTTTCTAACGCCACAATTATTAATCTCGAACAGAATTACCGAAGCACAAAAAATATTCTCAATGCCGCTAACAGCCTAATCAAAAATAATCCCAACCGATTTGAAAAGCAGCTTTGGTCCATGCACGACGACGGAAAAAAAGTGCAGGTTTACTCCGCACAGACGGAAAAAACAGAAGCCTTTTTTGTTGTTGACCAGATAGAACATCATCATGAGCAGGAACAAATTCCATATCATGAAACAGTTATTTTTTATCGCACCAATTTCCAGTCCCGCGTACTTGAAGACTTTTTAATAGAAAGACAGATCCCGTACATTATTTATGGAGGCGTTTCCTTTTATCAAAGAAAAGAGATCAAAGACATTTTAGCTTTTTTACGTCTGTTAGATTCCAATGCCGATGCGGTTGCTTTTTCTCGAATTATCAATATCCCCAAAAGAGGGATCGGCTTAACGACGATTCAAAAAATGATCGATGCCTCAAAGGAATGGAATATGCCTATCCTGCAGCTAATTGACGAGCTGCTTATCACCCCCGCAAAATTTTCGGTACGGCTGTCTGTGAAACAAATGGCCGCTTTAAAAGCGTTCTATGATCTAATTACGTATATACGAAAAAATGAAAAGTCCATCGCAGAAAAAATAGAGGCTATTATCGATGAATGCAACTATCTTTCCTATCTGAAAGAAGATCCTGAAACATTTGAAGAACGAAAAGCAAACGTTTGGGAATTTATCACCAAGGCCCAGCAGTTCGA
>CAZULH010000161.1:0-2381 GCA_964621105.1 uncultured bacterium | reverse complement strand
TCTTCTAACTAAACGCCAGCATCTCTTGAAGAAAAACGATACCCGACGCCCCTTACAGTTTCTATCCAGGGAAAATCTTTACCCAGTTTTTTCCTAAGCGAGGCCACATGCACATCTATATTGCGGTCGATGATCAAAGAGTTATCATGATGCACATCTTCCAAAAGCTGATTGCGGGTAAGCACCTTCCCTCTATAGGCTACCAATCGTTTTAAAATCCCAAATTCCGATAAGGTCAGCGGTATCACATCATCATTTTTACGTAAAATATAGTGGTCGACCTCCATTGTATACGAACCAAAGACTAAAGAACGGCTTGGACGCTCATAATCTTTTCCTGTTTTGCGTAATATCGCATGAATCTTCGCAAACAATACTTTTAAGGAAAAAGGTTTGGTCAGATAATCTTCCGCTCCCAGCTCAAGCCCTAAAACAATATCCAGCTCATCCGTTTTCCCTGAAAGCATAATGATCGGTATGTTCTTTAATTCAGGATGATTTTTCATCTTTCGGCAAACATCATATCCATTCTGCCCCGGCAGCATGATATCGAGCAGGACCAGATCCGGACATTCCCTCTCTATCGATTTATACCCATTGATACCGTCTACTTCCACATTTAACTTATATCCCAATAGTTCTGCCTGCAGCTTAATCATGGCGGCGAAATTTTCTTCATCTTCGATTAAAAGTATTCTTTTTTTATCCATATGCATGTCCTTTATAAATCATGTATAAAAAGGTAAAAAATTATTTTGTTTACTGCAATGATCTATATGCTTATTCGCCAAACTTTACTCATTTTTGGGAAAAAAAGACGGCCAATACGTAAAAACTTCTCCACATCATCCGTAACATAAAACTGAAAAGAAGAATTATCTGATAAAGGACTTGTTAGAAATTTTCTGCACTGATCGACACAAACGCCAGCAGGATCAATTACTTTTTTTGCATATGCATGAAAAAGTTCCAAGATCAGAGGATAATGGGTACATCCTAAAAACAATAGGTCCAGCTTGGTCTCTTTAAGATGAGAAAAATACTGCTCAATGACAGAAAGAAGAAGAGCATCCCCCAACTTACCCTCCTCAATTATCGGCACAAGAAGAGGCGCAGCGATAGCAACGATCTGCGCATAAGGACATTTTTTAGCTAAATACATTTGATAATAATTGGATGCGATAGTCGCTTTGGTTGCGATAATCCCAATAGACTGGGCCTCTATTTTCTTAGGAAAGCCCAAAAAGACCGACTCTGATATCCCGATAACAGGTATATCTAATTCTTCTTTTAAAATATCTAATGCATATACACATGCCGTATGACAGGCGACAACCAGCATTTTTATTGGATGTTTTTGAAGAAAATGCGCGCACTTTAGCGTTCTTTCAATAATCAGCTCTTTTGATTTCTCGCCATAAGGCAAATGGGAAGTGTCTGCAAAATAGATAAAATGCTCATCAGGAAAACTTTTGGCCAGCTTTCTTAATACACTCAGCCCGCCAAAACCGGAATCAAAAATACCAATAGGCAGCGTCTGCATACTAAAAAGAAGGAATTTTTAATTCCTGTCCTTCCACGATTAAATCAGTGTCTAATTGATTGATCCGCTTGATCGCTTCGACAGACACTTTATAATTTTTGGATATCTTCCCTAATGAATCCCCTGATCTTACCTTATGGACAAGCCCATTTTGAGAGGAGCTTTTCATTGAAACAACGATATCTTTCATTGCAAGCCGAAAATTATCGATATTCTTGGTTTGCTGATACACTTCTTTTTCTACTTCATTTAACCGCTGCTTATGCTGACTGAGAGCGTTAGTCGTTTCATTGGCATGGCCGGAAAGTTTACGAATATCCTGACGCACCTGATCGACAAGCTGGCTGTCTTGAGTTAAACTGTTTTGCATAGCAGAAACCTGCTTCTGCATGTCAGAGATCGTATTTTTTTGTGTTTCAATGTCCTGCTGCTTAATTCTTGCAAGCAGATCATCCTGCTTGTTCAACTGACTGTTTAATATCTGCAGTTCAACATTGACCGTCTGCACATCATGACGAAGATCATCCATATTTGTCTGAATATCATGAAGCGTCAGCTCCAGCTGATGGTGGCTGTCATTCGATGTCGACTTGATAGGAGAGCATGCTCCTATCAAGGCGCCAATAACCAGTATTATGCTCGTTTTTTTCATCGTTTCTCTTTATTTTTGATAAAGTTTAAACTGAGCTCTTCTATTTTGTCTCCAACTTTCATCGCCATGTCCTTGGATAACAGGCTTTTCTTTTCCATAAGAAATGGTGTAGATACGGTTAAAATCAACCCCCTGTTTAATCAACAGGACGCGGATATGGTTGGCTCTTCTTGTACCTAAAGCCAT
>CAZULH010000160.1:0-2407 GCA_964621105.1 uncultured bacterium | reverse complement strand
AAAAACGAAGTATGTATTCAGATAAAGAATTATTCAGCGAATATCAGACAAATTTAGCTCTTAAGCTGCTATGCGGACAAAAGGGATTAAAGAGACCGATCAAACGGCCGGAGGTCAATCGTCCGGGCTTAAGTTTGACCGGCAATATCAAAAATTATGCTGCGACACGGATACTGATTTTCGGCAAAGTGGAGATCGCTTATTTGAATGAACTTTCCGCAGAAGTGCGAAAAAAAAGGCTGCAGTCTATTTTAACCGATTCGACTCCGGCCGTTATCATTGCGCGTCAGTACCGTCCTCCTAAAGAGCTGCAAAAGATCTGTGAAATGAGCCAGATCCCTCTTTTTTCCTCCAGGCTGCCGACCATGTCTCTTTTAAGCAAGTTGGTGATCATTCTTAATGAAGAATTTGCTCCCAGCACCACTGTGCATGGATCCCTGATCGAAGTATTCGGGGTGGGTGTGCTTATTCAAGGGGAATCGTCTATCGGTAAGAGCGAAGCGGCATTAGGGCTGATTGAAAGGGGGCATCGTCTGATTACCGATGATGTGGTTCATATAAAAAAGAAAGAAGACAGCTATCTTTTGGGATCGGGCCCCGAACTTACCCGCCACCTGATGGAGATTAGGGGAATAGGGATTATCAATGTCGCGCATCTATATGGCGCCGTTTGTGTCCGTCCTGAAAAAAGCATCGATCTGGTTGTAGCATTGGAAAAATGGGACGATACGCATTTTTATGACCGAGTGGGGCTGAAAGAAAAAACAACGGAAATACTCGATCTTCCGGTACCTTTTAATATTATTCCGGTTAAACCGGGAAGAGACGTTGTCCTGCTGATTGAAACAACTGCCTTGAATCATCGTCTGAAAATGATGGGATATCATTCCGCCAAGGAATTTAATAAAAAGTTATTAGAAACTATAGCTAAAAAAAAGAGTAAATCCTGTGAAGCTGACGCATAAGGTTAAATTACAAAATTCGTTAGGACTCCATATTCGTCCTGCGACAGCGATCGTAAAATTATTGCAGCCTTATGAGGCTTCTGTTCATTTCACCTATAAGAAAATGACGATCAATGCTCGAAGCATTATGAGCCTTCTGATGCTGGCAGCAAAAAAAAATGCACAGATACTGGTTACAATAGATGGAAGCGATGCAAAAATTACGATGGATGCGCTGCTGGAAGGTTTTGCTAATCGTTTTGGGGAAAAATAATGGCCGATCATCAAGAAATTGTTCTTACCGGAATGCCTGTCAGTCCGGGAATAGCTGTCGGGCCTGTCTTTTTTTTATCCGAGCATTTATCTCATGTGCATGAGCTTTCTTTAAAGCATGAAGATATCGAAAAAGAAATCGATCGATATCATTTGGCTATTCGCAAAAGCTGTTTGGAGATCAAATTTTTACAGTCGCGGTTTGCAAAAGAGGGAACTTCCTCTATTGTCGATATCCTTGAAGCGCATATCGCTATGCTTAATGATCCGCTGTTAATGGAAGTAATTGAAAATAAAATACGGGCAACAAAGAAAAATACCGAATATGTCTTTACCAACGTGGTAGAAGAATATAAAAAACGTTTTTCTGAAATATCAGACCGTAATCTTCAGGAAAGGGTAAAGGATGTTGTGGATGTATCGATGCGCGTGCTTGATCATTTGCATAATTCGCATGCTAAACGGATAGATACCCTTGATCGGGCCTCTCTTCTGATAGCCAAAGAGATCTTTCCTTCTGATATTTTAGAGGCTGATTTGACAAAAGTTTTGGGTTTTATTTCGGAAAAAGGCAGCCAGTCCTCGCACGCGGCCATTATTATGAAAGCCAAGAAAATCCCTTATGTTTCTCATGTTGATCTCTCTAAATTTCAAAAGGGCTCGATTGGGGAAGTGATTATTGACGGCAATGCGGGCAAGGTTATTCTTAATCCGGAAAAAACGACCAAAGACAAGTACCTGCAGATGAAAAAGTCTGTGAAAAAAAGAAAGGTAAAAAAACGGATAACAACTCAAGACGGCGAGCCTTTGCATATTTATTTGAATGTCAATATGCCAATCGAAGCGGATCTGTTATCCTCTCAGTACTTTTCAGGCATAGGCTTATGCCGGACGGAATATCTGTTTTTGAACAGACAAAATATTCCTTCTGAAGAAGAACAGATGCAAATGTATAAAGAAATACTTGCGATGGCAGAAAACAGATTATGTACCTTTCGTCTTTTTGATTTTGGAGGAGATAAAAATCATCTGCTGCCTTATCTTCCCTGCGATTCGTTTATAGAAAAAGATAAAACGGTAGAATCAAATCCCATGCTGGGCTGCAGGGGCGTACGCTTTTTACTTAAGCATGAAAATCTTTTAAAAACGCAGCTTCGGGCGCTTTTGCGCGCATCGGTGATAGGCAGGAT
>CAZULH010000159.1:0-2417 GCA_964621105.1 uncultured bacterium | reverse complement strand
TCCTTTCGACGGATACCCATCCCAATTATATCCAGTACTGGCCGGTCGTGGCAAAAGTATGGAAAAAAATGGGGATCAAGCCGACTTTGGCGCTGATCGCTCCTTTAGAGACCGAAATCGATCGATCGGTAGGCGAGGTGATCTGTTTTCCTCCGATAAAAAAGCTTAAGACCGATTTTCAGGCGCAGCTGATCCGATTTCTCTTGCCCGTCCTTTATCCCGATGAGGTCTGCTTGATCTCGGATATCGATATGATCCCTCTGCAAAAAGAATATTTTACTGATTCTGTTAAAGACCTGCCTGACGATAGTTTTGTTATATATAATAACAAAGCCTATTTGCCTGAAAAAAAACGCTACCCCATGTGCTATATAGCCGCCAAGGGAAAAACCTATCAAGAGGTGTTCGGTATAGAGAAAATTGCAGATTTTCCAAAGATCATGCGGAAATGGAAGAAGAAAAAGCTCGGATGGAATACTGACGAGCTGGTCCTTTTTGAAACTTTGCACCGGTGGAAGGATTTTTCCTCTAGGTGCGTTCTTCTCAACAATAGGGTCAGAAAAAGAGTGGAAAGGGTTGCATGGGGCTATGATAAAAATCATTTGAAGCAGGGCCTCTATATCGATGCGCATTGTCCTAGGCCTTATATGGAAAATAAGCAATTAATTGATCAATTAATCAGCGATTTGCTCGAATGATAAGGCTTCCTTAGCCTATAGGGTTACTTTTATCTCTATGAAGCTGTAAGTTGAGAATTATACTTGAAGTCTAATCTTTTTCTGTGAAATGATTTTGATTTATGAGAGGAAAAGATTATGACGCAGAAAAAAAACATTCTAACAGGCGACCGCACAACCGGTTTTTTACATTTAGGCCATTATGTCGGCTCTTTAGCTAACCGCGTTAAGCTGCAGCATGAGTATAACCAGTTTATTATGCTTGCAGATGCGCAGGCCCTGACCGATCATGCGAAAACACCGGAGATCTTACAAAAAAATATTTTTGAGATCACAATCGACTATCTCTCCTGCGGCATCGATCCGAATGTTTCCACGATATTTATCCAGTCAAAGATACCGGAGCTGTTTGAGCTAAGCTTTTATTTTTTAAACCTGGTCACATGGAACCGCTTAAAGCATAACCCTACGGTAAAAGCGGAGATCAGACAGAAAAACTTTCAGGATGAAGTGCCGGCAGGTTTTATGACCTATCCGATCTCTCAGGCAGCGGACATTACCGCTTTTAAAGCCTTTTTTGTGCCGGTAGGAGAAGACCAGTATCCGATGATCGAACAGACAGTGGAGATCGTTCGAAAATTTAACCGTACCTATAAGACAAAAGTCTTAATTGAACCTAAGGCCATTACCCCGCAAATCGCTCGTCTTCCCGGAATAGACGGCCAGGCAAAAATGGGCAAGTCCTTGAATAATGCCATCTATCTTTGTGATTCTTCGGACGTGCTCTTTAAAAAGGTGAGGGGCATGTACACCGACCCTAACCATCTTCGTGTTGAAGATCCGGGCAAAGTGGAAGGCAACCCTGTTTTCACCTATCTGGACGCTTTTGCTCAGGATAAGAAAAAGGTGCAGGAGCTTAAAGATCATTATCGAAGAGGCGGTCTCGGCGATGTAGTGGTCAAAAAATATCTTCTTGAAGTGCTGGATGCTTTTTTGGAGCCTATTCGCAATAAACGCAAAGAGCTGGAAAAAAATTCTGATTATGTCTGGGATATTTTGAAAAAAGGAACAAAAAAAGCAAAAGAAACCGCCTCTTCAACCCTGCATGAAGTTAAAGAGGCCATGAAAATTTTTTATTTCTAAGAATTATTTATGATGTTCTCGGAAGTCTTCTTCCATTTCTTTGTTGAGGTTCTCTTCTTTTTCCACTTCTGATATGGGCTCTTTGATAAAAAATTCCCGTATGAAGATGTAGATGCCTCCGGTAATAAATAAGACGGGCAGAACAATTTCCCATTCTATATCGAATTGAACGGTGATAAAAACGCCGATAAAAACAAAGAGGGAAATGAACATATCAAAATGTTTGCCTAATAGATACTGTCTTATCGCCAGGGCTATGCCGATCACGAGCATAATGGCGGGCCACCAGGTTTTAAGATAGGTTAAAAGGGCAAGTCCGAATAATAGAACAATCACTGAAAGGGCATGTGCTTTTTTACGCGACATAATAGGTCTGGCCATAAGTATTCTCCATCTTTTCTATTTATTATGAGGATTCAAGGATTTCTATTCTAGCGTTGGTTTTTAAAAAGCTGCTTTAGGTATTTGCCGGTATAAGAAGAAGGGTGGGCAGCGATCTGTTCGGGTGTGCCCATGCAGACGATATCTCCGCCTTTTTCTCCTGCATCAGGGCCTAGGTCAAGAACAAAATCGCTGTTGGCGATCATTTCGATATGG
>CAZULH010000158.1:0-2430 GCA_964621105.1 uncultured bacterium | reverse complement strand
AAGAGCAAAAACTTTATCGGTTAAAAAAATATCCCGCAATTTTTATTTTTTTTAAAAAAAGATCAGATATCCATCGAAATAATGAATGAGTTCTTTAGCGTCACTACAGCCAGCCTAACTTAACAAAAAGTCTCGTAAAAGCAGGATGCCTAGGCCCATGCAGCCTTTGGTTAAGATCATACTCCGGATTAAGATATTCATGAATAATACGAGGATGCTGTTTCCATTTTTCATTTCTGCGATTATGGTTTTCTATGCAAAGCAACTTAAAATTACAAAGGGGAAATTTCCTCTCTAACAGATCACAGATCTCTAAAGCTTCATTTTCCATTATCCCGTATCGCACAAAATATATAGGCACAGAAAAACAAACGACTTTTTTAAATCTTTCTATTCTTCGTTTATATTTATTAACGATAGCCGTTATTTCTTCCTTATTCAATGAATTAGGCATAAGGCCGTATTTAGAATTATGCCAGTTTGCAGTATTGATAATATGAGGCAACTCAATTTCATATTGCTGATGTAAAACTCGAGGTGTTCCGCTATCGGAGTTTATTTGCAATAAGGAAAAATTTACTAAATCTTCAAAATCGTTTTCTATGAGCGCCAGCAAACTAGGCAAATGATAAGTAACCACCCAATCAATAGGAAAAGAAGCCAAATATAGTCCATGATCCCTAAGGTGCATAGGAAATTGACAATCCCCTCCAATAGGAATAATCACAAATGGCTGTTGGCGTAAAATAGTTAAATACTCGTCATGAATAGCCTTTTCTTGAGCAAAAATACTTTGCAGTAACAGTAAAAAGACAAGCATGCTTTTTGCAAAAAATTTCATAAATCCAATTATTCTCATTTTTTGTAATCTGAATACTGTGCCCATGCATCTGAAAAAAATGCATAGAGTGCAGAAATGTTACTGTTTTTTTAAAAAATGGACAAGCTTTTCAAAAATATAGAGCTAAAAGCTTAAACAGTTTTAGCTAATCTTTTTGATATTTTTCTTTAATTTTCTCTATGACCGAAGGATCTGATAAAGTTGCCTGATCTCCAATAACACGGCCTTCAGCAATATCTCGAAGAAGCCTTCTCATAATTTTGCCGCTTCTTGTTTTAGGAAGCTCAGAAATAAAAACCACTTTCTCTATTCTTGCAATCGCGCCGATCTTTTTAACAACATGCTGATTTAAATCATTTTCTAAAGCTTCATGATTTACTATTTCTTCTTCCTTGAGTATGACAAAGGCGACGATTGCCTGCCCTTTAATTGGATGAAAAGCACCTATAACAGCCGCTTCCGCTACACTTTTATGGTCGATAAGAGCACTTTCAATTTCCATCGTACCCAAGCGATGTCCTGAAACATTGATCACATCATCTAATCGTCCTCTCAGCCAAAAATATCCGTCACTATCTTGTTTCGCGCCATCTCCTGTAAAATAATAATAGGTTTTGTTTTCTTTTTTCCAATACGTCTGTTCGTAACGGATCGGGTCATTATGAATTCCTCTTAACATAGAGGGCCATGGAGATGTAATCATCAGGTATCCGGAAGATTGAGATTTGCCATGATCATCAATAATAGTAACATCAATACCCGGCAGGGGTTTCGCTGCGCTTCCCGGCTTTAAAGAAGTTTCACCCGGAATAGGTGCGATCATGATACTGCCTGTTTCCGTTTGCCACCAAGTGTCAATAACAAGACATTTGCCTTTTCCAATATGCGTATAATACCACATCCATGCTTCAGGATTTATCGACTCACCAACTGATCCTAAAAGACGTAAAGAAGAAAGATCACAGCTATTTGGCCATTTTTTCCCCCATTTCATAAAAGTTCGAATAGCTGTCGGCGCTGTATAGAGAATCGTTACCCCATATTTTTCAATCAGTTTCCAGATTCGGTCACGCTCAGGAAAATCGATAGCCCCTTCGTATAAAAGCTGTGTCATTCCATTAGAAAGAGGGCCGTAAACGATATAACTGTGGCCTGTGATCCATCCAATATCTGCCGTGCACCAATAGACATCGGACGGTTTAATATCAAACACCAAGCGTGTAGTCATTGTCACTCCTACCATATAACCGCCTGTTGTATGGATGATTCCCTTAGGTTTTCCTGTTGTACCTGAGGTATAAAGGATAAATAATTCATCTTCCGCACCCATAATTGCAGGGGAAACTTCCGATATGGCCGTTAGCATCAACTGGTGATACCAATGATCTCTTTGCTCTTCCATGTTAATAGAACAGTCTGAATGTTGCAGAACAATAACATTACGGACACAGCTGACATTTTCAAGCGCTGCATCTACCGCCTCTTTTAAGGGAACAATTTTCCCCTTGCGAAATCCTCCATCAGCCGTAATCAGCAATTACGCTTGTGCATCGACAATTCTATATTTTAAGGCAGGCGAAGAAAATCCT
>CAZULH010000157.1:0-2466 GCA_964621105.1 uncultured bacterium | reverse complement strand
GAAGGAAAAGACCTGAAAATACAAAGAGATGAACTGATTAAAAATGCAAATTCTGAAATTCTATCCATTTACGAACGTCTTCTTAAAAACAAACAGGACCGCGTTGTTGTGCCGATTGAAGAAAGAACATGCAGCGGCTGTCATATCGCTCTGACCGCACAGCATGAAAACCTGGTACGCAAAGGAGAAAGACTGGTCTTCTGCGAACATTGCTCACGCATTTTATACTGGCAGGAAAGTGAAGAGCTGGCAGGCTCTACTATTGCAACCAAAAGAAGAAGAAGACGTACCACCACAAGTTAAGGGAAGGCAGGCAATCGCTTTTCGAAAGAAGAGAGGAAAGTCCGGACTTTTCAGGAAAAGGATACCAGAGAAATTCTGGGGGCCGACAAGGCTACGGAAAGTGCAACAGAAAACATCCCGCCAAAGTCATTTGGACAGGCTGAAAACACAGGTTTTATGAACCTGTCACATCTAAAGAAATTTAGAGTGCTGCAAACCCTATCCTAAGCAAGAAATAACATTGACAATGCAAGTGTTTTTCCTCACTTTGTCAAAGGTTTGTTCGCTTGAACGCTATGGCGACATATCGTCCAGATGAATGATTGTCCACGACAGAATCCGGCTTATCGCCTTCCCAATTTTTTCTTGAACTTTTTTCTTTAAATTCTTTACTATTTTTCTCTTATAATATTTTTTTTAACATAAGGAAACTAATATGAGCGGAATAGCAGCAGCAGGGCCATCAGGAGAAGCAAGATTTACTGTGCAAACATCAGAGATCATACGTCATCCAACAGAAGTCGCTAAGCAAATAATGCAAGAAATACAACGAAGAAAAGGACCCGTTGTTGAATATGGGTTTAATGTATGGCCGGAAAATAAGGAAGAACGAACTAAGCAAATTTTAACAGAAACAATCATCTTGGTATTGGGTATCAAGATCTCAGCAAAATCTTTTGATAATAAAGATCGAATTATGGAAGAAATGATCGAAAAAGGAGTTGAACTTTTAGGCATCCACCCTTTAACCCAGCTCGTTTTTTTAGCTACAGAAAAATCTACCAAGAATCCAAGCAGATCCTTATTACAAGACCTGATGAACGCGCCATCTTTCAAAACTAAAATATATATTAAGAGTTTAAGCTTATCTCTCTTGGCTTCTTTAAAAAGAGCCGAATTACTATTATATATCTCCGATTTTGCAGAGGCTATTAAGCAACCTAATAAAATATCAGAATTGTCAATAGCCGCCTCTTTAGAAAAATGGGAAGATTTTCTTAACTTAATTTGCAAAAAGTAAATAATTTATTTTAATTGCTTATAACCAATAATTATTTTATAATTTACTTTTTGTTAATTTTAATTAAGGAAATATTATGACATCACAAAGTGGAGCTATTTCATCCGCTCAGCCGGCACAGCCGCCGCATCCAGCAAGGTTTCAACCGCCCAAGCATTGGCGGATAGTAACCGCTGCGGTGTCCTTTTTAGCCCTGGGTTCTTTTTTATTAATGCAGGCCATGGGCGCTCCTTGTGGCGCTTCCTTAAAATTAGCTTATGCAACTTTTGCCATGCCTTCGGGACTAGTTTTGTCTCATGAAATCAAGAAAAAAGATGCCGACTGCCCCTATGTTTTAATCTTGATGAGTTCCTTTCTTATGGCAACGGCAGCAGGCGCTGTTTCCTGGATGAACCTGCACAATAGTGTAGCAACAATCGCCCTGACAACTTCAGGGACAGCCGCTTTTTCATTAGGAGGCAACTTATTTCAACGATGGCGCGCTCTACAAGTTAATTAGCACGGGGATGTGTTTTTTTATAAACATCCTTTTTGAGTTTGGAAGAAACATGCGTATAAATAGTCGTTGTAGAAAGACAGCTATGTCCCAAAAGCAGCTGAATTGTTTTTAAGTCCATACCTTTTTCCAACCAGTGTGTAGCGATGGTATGTCTAATCACATGAGGTGTTATCGTTTCTAAAAGACCGCACTTTTTTAAGTAGCCTTTAAAATGCCGGTCGATAGACCGCACCGTAAGCCTAGAGCCCCATTTATTTAAAAAAACCGCTTTTTCATCCTGCTCTTTTTCATGTTCAGCAGTTTTTGTTTTTCTCTCAGGATGATGAAGATATTTTTTTACCCATTCCGAGGCAGTATTGGTTATAGGTACCACTCTCATCTTCTTTCCTTTTCCCATGACCTGTATAATCTTTGAGGAAAAATCAAGAGATCTTCGATCTAAAAAAACAAGCTCGCTCAAGCGCAGTCCGGAACTATAAAACAGCTCCATAATCGCACGGTCGCGCAAACCTAGATAAGTGGAAATAGCAGGAGCGTTAAAGAACATCTCCACCTGATCGTATGTAAGGGATATGGGCAATCTTTTCTCTCTTTTAGGACTTTCAATATCTTCGATCGGATCGGTCTCTATGATCTTTTCCTTGATGGAGAACCTAAAAAAAGA
>CAZULH010000156.1:0-2552 GCA_964621105.1 uncultured bacterium | reverse complement strand
TCTGGCGTTACTTTAGATCGAGCAGTCGTTTCAATGCATGGCCATTTAAGTTCATGTACCCAATTTTTATATCAAAACCAAACTCTTTTAAAGAAAATTGCGAAAATAGTATTTCATATCCTAACCTTGGGTATTCCTTTAATTATAAGTTATATGATCTCTTGTAACGCTTCTCTTAAAAAAGGCGTGTATTCACCGGTATGTCAAGAAGCTATAGATTTGAGTAAGATTAAGATGCAAGAGAATCTCGGTATTAAAGAGCAGCAATTCGACGTTCAGCCAAGAAATAGCGATATTACAAAATTAGCAACTTTGTACTGGATCTATCGTGAACGACTACAACAAAAACTTTTAGAGACGAAAAATGACTGGAATAATGCTGAAGTTATAAAATTGGCCGATACCTTTTTAAAGATAGGGTATGTTATAGGAATATATACCTTAGAAGAGACTGAAGTGGAATTATTCTTTTCTGAAGATAAAAGAGTGCCTCATGGAGCAACATCTTTTGAAGATGCTTTAAGCAAGCCAACTTCTTATCAATATCGTGTAATTTCTTTTTGTACATTAGCATATCACTGGATTAGATCGGCAGCATCTGCAGTACCTGTGAAAAAAAATGAAATAATGTTTGATTATCCAGAAACAATTTCTGATACGCATGCAGGGAAGTTCTATCAAAAAGGAACTCTTCAGAAGAAATGGAATGAATTATATAATGATTATTGCCGTCGTCTACGACTTTATTTAAAAAAGCCTAAGAAAGCTAACCAACGACTTTTAAATTGGACTGAAATAGATACAAAAGCAAAAGGATTTTACTCTCTACCAGATGATCTTCCATTCTAATTTAACAAAAAATTATTAAACGTTTTTATGGACGTTCTTCAAAATTTGGAAAAGCATTCTCAAACATGCTTCCAACCAAAGTTGGAGGGCCTGTGTCGCCTGGCCAGGGATGTTTGGGGTAATAAACTTTGAAAAAAGCAAATGTGTCGCAAAAATCAAATTTTCCTTCAATATGTCTTTTACGGTCTAGAGGTTTGATTACGGTCCCCATAATATTTTTTTCCGGAAAGTAATTACAGTCATGTAAAAGGACATATTTTGATCGGTTTTTAAACCTTTTAATAGTCTCATAGCGGGCAAGCCAGGGGGACTGATCGACGAAACAAGCGGCGTATTCTATTGAGAGAAGATCTCTCGAGTCCTCAAAGAATCTTATCCAGTGGTCAGGGGATAGATTGTCTTTTTTTCCGGGGACAAAGAAAAACTTGTGCCAGCCTGAATTATCTTTTTCATAACCGCGCCCTAAATACCTTTCTTTGAATTTATTTAACCACTTTGCATCATCATCAAGGGTAATTAGCAAACGCTGCGTTTTTTCACATAAGGCATGTAAAAGATCAGTGCTTGAATCGCCGCTTCCGAATTCAATGATAGGACCGTCAGTCATCGTAACGATTTCTTTCAATACATGTTGATGGGTCGCATGAGGGGATTCATAGACTAAATCCTCTTTGGCAAAAAGAGAGTTGGCTGTTATGAAAAAAGACAGTACGAATGTCAAAGAGCAAATTATTCGTGACGTTTTCTTTAAATAATGCCTTTTCATGTTCATAAACTCCTTAGCAGGGATTTTTTTTCGATAACTGATTATTGCGCGTATTATCATAGGCAGGATATGACTATAAGTCTAATAAAGTTTCCAGGTGATGATGTGTTTTAACCCAACAGAAATTGCTTTGTTATAATCCCAATTATTCTTGATTTTTACGGATATATGAATTCTTATTTATGCAACAACGCCCTTTTATGACATTAAAAATATGCTGAAGGAATGAGAATACAAACATTTTTAAAATATGCCATTACTGGAGCATGATCTTTTCCAGCGATAACAAAAATTCTCGAACTAGGATATAGTCGTTGCGCTTTAAAAATAGTAGCAATTAAAGCTTTTTCTCTTTCGTCCATACGCCATTTGTTTAATTCTTCGAGCGGGCTTTCATCAAATATTTTTTCAAGAGCAGAAATTCCTCCGGCTTGTCTTTCAAAATAAGCTGTTAAGAGCTTTTCCTTCAGTTGATTAAATTCACGTTGTAGTTTAATGGCTATGCGATATGCCTGCATATTCTCCCATCCACAAAACTGTACTTTTGCCTTAATTGAAAGAAGTTTTGGAAAAGTATCCGCTGGTCTTTGTAAACATTTTAAAGATGGTTGGCTTTCCAAAAGAACAATGTCAGTTGTTCTTAGATAAATATTTAAAAAATCAGCTCTATATTTGTCAATCGATAACTCTCCATGGATATCTCCTAAAAACACAATTTTGCTATTTGCTAAATATTTAGTGCTGCAACTTAGCTCATGAGTAAATCTTAGAGAGCTTGAGCTTAATTCCTTGGGAAGATCAACATGTGATAACTTGATTTCCTGTTTGATAGGAGCTGTTGGTTGGCAGTAAAAAGGTTCTATTTGTTTTAAAAAAAAATCCCAGATTCGTCTAATTAAGGAATTTTTAGCAGGAGAGGAAAAGCGTTTTTCAAATT
>CAZULH010000155.1:0-2573 GCA_964621105.1 uncultured bacterium | reverse complement strand
AAAAAAGTAATTAAGAAATAAAAAATTTTTGAAAAAATATTTACTGGCCTATTATTTTTTAATATCATATGATTTTTTCGTATTATCAAAAAATGGAGATAGATGAATCCATTTGAATCCAAAAAAGAGGATCGAACAATGAAAGAATTTGTAGAATACATCGTAAAGAATCTTGTTGATAACCCTGATAAAGTGCACATCAATGAAATTGGCGGCACTCATACTTTGATCATTGAACTGGCCGTGGAAAAGTCCGATATCGGCAAGATCATTGGGAAAAAAGGAAAAACGATCAACGCCATACGCACGCTATTAATGTCTGTAGCCAGCCGTAATGGTATTCGTGTCAATTTAGAAATTATTGAGGAATCTAAATAAATCTATCAATCTGTTTCAAAGGAGCAAAAGTCGACTTTTGCTCCTTTTCTTTTTTATCAAAATTCTTTTTCTGTTAAAGTGTTGCGAAAACCTTGTATCGCATGATAAAAAGATACTTTTTTGCAGGAATCTGTTTTTGTCTTTTTGCAATTGTCTATTGGCACACGCATTCTTCTAACTCTAATCCGCCTTCGATAAAGCCTTCTTCTTATACCCTGCTTATTTATGCCAATAACATAGAAAATATCAAGAAGCCCCTCTTTCAGTCGCTGTATCAGCAGTCAGAAGCTCTCGACCGTATTATCTTTATCGATGACGGCTCCAATGACCGTACCTATCAGGCTGCGCAGGAAGCGTGCAAGATTCTACCGATGCAAATTATTCGCCATGAAGAAAAAAAGGGCTTCTTAAAAAGCATTTATCCCATTATCCACAGCTGCAGAGATGATGAGGTTGTCATCCTGCTAGACAACCAAAGTTATTTTTCTCATCGCAATGTCTTTAAAGAGGTCAAAAAACAATATGAAAGCCAAGATATCTGGCTATCTTACTTTCAAAACAAAAATTCCTACTGCAAAAACATTTCTGCCAAAACCTTATTTTCCGCCTCTATGAAGAAAAAAAAATGGAAAGAGACCCATTTAAAAACGTTTTACGCTTCCATTTTTAAACAGCTTCGATTAAACGATCTCTTTTTTCGCGGACAAATGATAGATACCGACAGCTGTTATTTCTTTCCAATGATGGAAATGGCAGCGGGTCATAGTTATTTTCATGAAAAAGCGGGAGTTATTTCTTTAGACAAACCGTTTGCCTTTTTTTCCAAAAACTATATGCATTCGCAAAGATATCTTGCAAGAAGGCCTGTCTATACGCCTATATCCTCACCCCTTGTTTCTTCTTCTCTTAAACAGACGGATCTTTTGATTTTTTCTTTTGATCGGCCGCTGCAGCTCTATGCCCTTTTAGAATCAACGGCGCAATATGTGAAAAATCTCAATAAGATCTCTGTGATCTACCGCACTAGCAGCCACCGCTTTTCCAAAGCGTACGAAAAAGTTATCAGAACATTTGACCATGTACATTTTCACAAACAATCAGAAAAGCCCAGTATGGACTTTCAGCCGCTTGTCATGAAGGCCATTTTTTCCAATGAGAGCGCTTTTATTATCTTCGCTGTCGACGACCTTGTTTTTAAAGATGATGTAGATGTGCAAAACTGCATTGATGCAATGAATGCAACAAACGCTCATTCCTTTTCTTTGCGCCTAGGTACTCATCTTCATTATTGCTATATGGGAGACTTTTCAGAAAGCACGCCTAACTATGTGCATATTAACGACCGGGTCATTGGCTGGCAGATCAATGCCGCCCAGGGCGATTGGTTTTATCCGAACAGCGTTGATCTGACGATGTTTAAAAAAGAGGATATCAAACCCATTTTTGAAACAATTCATTTCTCCAACCCCAACCAGCTGGAGATCTCTTGGAATAAAAAGCAAATCGATCTGAAGAAAAAAACAGCCTTATCTTTTATCGAATCAAAAGCTGTTAACATTCCTTTAAATATTGTCAATCTGGCAGAAAACAATAAGAACTTAAATCTCTATAATCCGGAAACCCTTTTAAATAAATTTGAACAGGGTTTAAAAATGGATATTTCACCCTTGTATAAAATAAAAAATATATCTGTACATATGGAATATGACCCTGTTTTTATTACTAGAGATCTCTAATCTAATATTCAAACAGGCACATAGCCTTACTCAACAATTACAAGATTCAGAAAAAAACAACGAGTCTCTTTTACTCCAACTTCAACGATCAACCCGAACAATTTATCCCGGTGGATGATAGGGCTTGAGTTATTTACACCTTTTAAGCTTATCGATATCCGCTCCAATGATATATTTAATATTTTTAGAGATCTTTTCTATCGGCCAGTTCCACCATTGAATCTCCAAAAGTTTTTGAATACTATCATCAGAAAATCTCTTTTTAATAATTTTGGCCGGATTGCCTCCGACAACGCAATATGGCGGCACATCTTTTGTCACCACCGCTTTAGACCCGACAATAACTCCATCGCCGATATGAACGGCAGGCATGATCGTTGCATCATATCCCAGCCATACATCGTTACCGACAACCGTATCTCCTTTCTGCTTGATCGCATTTATATCCATCTCTTTTTC
>CAZULH010000154.1:0-2697 GCA_964621105.1 uncultured bacterium | reverse complement strand
CCCTAAAATCAGCTAATGTTCGAGGCGCATGGGGACAGCTCCATCTGCGCAGGGTCATTGAACTGTCCGGTATGCTGAACCACTGTGATTTTTTTGAGCAGAAGACGATTATCGGCGAAGAAAAAGTGATCAGGCCAGATGTGTTGATCCAATTGCCGCAGGACCGGTCTATTATTATCGATGCCAAAACGCCTATCGATGCTTACTTGGAGGCGATGGAAATCAATGATGAAAAATTAAAAAAGAAAAAGTTGAAAGAACATGCGATGCAGGTAAAAAAACAGATCAAGGACCTCTCTCAAAAAGAATATTGGAAAGAGATGTTTCCGACATTGGACTTTGTGATCTTGTTTTTGCCGGCAGAAGCATTTTTTTCTGCCGCTTTAACGGAAGATCCCATGCTTTTGGAAACGGCGGCTAAAAGTCAGATCGTTTTAGCGACACCTTCGACATTAATCGCCATTCTACGGGCAATTTCTCTTAGCTGGAACCAGCATCAGATAGCGAAAAACACCAAAGAGATTATTCAGCTGGGGCAAAAACTGTATGAGCGCTTAAGCGTAATGAATACTCATTTTTCAAAATTAGGGAAAAATTTATCGCAGTCCGTCGATGCGTATAATCAGACAATGTCTTCTTATGAGACTAGGGTGCTGGTAAGCGCGCGCAAGCTAAAAGAGCTGGGACTGGTTACGGAAAATACTGAGGTTTCTTTAGAAGAAATATCCAAAAGTGCTAAATTTTCTTTAGATACAATTAAAGGAGAATAATCATATGTTTAAAATGCAGACGAAGAGCAAATCGGCAACAGGTAGTTTTTATTATCTTTTTATAGCGATGATCGTGCTAGCGCCGACGATTTATTTTTTTATTCCAAGCTCACTTGTTATCGGAGCTGTTGTCAACAGCCTTCTGCTTCTTTCAACGTATTACTATGGGATAAAAAAGTCCTTTGTCTTAGCTTTTTTCCCTAGTCTCATAGCATTGACCGTTGGTATGCTCTCTGTTTCTTTTTTGTATTTTGTTCCGTTTATCATGATCTCCAACTGTCTTTTAATGATGGTCTTTCATCATTATCGAAACCATCTGCAAAAAGCTTTGGGATATGCTGCTCTTGCCAAGATTATTTTTCTCTTCGGCAGCTTTTCTTTTATTATGAAAATGATGGCAAATGAAGCGGCCGGCTTAACCTTTTCTTATGGGATCTTGCAAATAGCAACTCTTGTATTAGGCGCATCTGCAGCTAGATCGATCATCTATATTATTTCAAAGAAATAAAAAAAAGGCCGCAGATTTATGCGGCCTTTAATCCTTTATTCAGCAGAATGAACAAAATATGCCGGAAGGGCAAAATTGTGGTTAGGACGGGGGGAGAGATAGACAGTCACTTCTTTCTCCATGTATTTATCTAGGTCTACGTTGGTGCTGTAGAGATAGGCAATCGGAATATTGTCTTCGTTTTTCAAGAGATAATCGCCGGGACGATTTTTTGTCTTATGGTCATAAGTATGGATCGTTCCTTTGAAAATCAGGCTGTTGGCTTTTTGTTCAGCGTAAAAATCCTGTATTTCTTTTTCCGGATGGAAGGTGCTCCATGCCTGAAAAAGTGATTCTTCAATAGTCGACCATGTTTTCATTTTTTCCGGCAGATTGCGTGTCCAGAAAGATGCTTTTTTAGGGAATTTATCTTTCTTTTCTTTTTCTATTGAAAGCTCGCTGAATATCTGCTCTTTTTCCTTTTCGGAAAGGCTGGCCTTTTCTTCCAGATAAGCGATTTTTTTCTGCAGATAGGTGTCTTGCAGAAGGGAGAGGCCTTCTTTTGCCTGCTGGACGATTTCAGGAAAATCATAATATTCCTGAATAATCGCTTCAAACTGTTTAATGGCAGAATGCGGCGTCATCTCATTAAAAGGCTTTTTGCATTCGCCCTGTGTAATGAAATAAGCGGAATTTAAAAGACGGGTAGATTCTTCTTTCCTCTGCTGCATTTTAGATGCATAAGCAGCATCGCCGACTTTTTCAACATAATCTTTGGCTATATAAAAAGAAATATGTTCCGGAAGGCTAAGCTCCATCCATTTTGGATCTTTATCATAGATCTGGCCTTCGATTTTAGTGCCTTTTTCCAATTTTCCGATGATCGGGGCTTCCGTGTTGGGGAAAAGCCGTAGGTTGACTCTGTCTGCTTCGACAACATTATCGATGATATAGCTGCGAAAGAGATAGGCTTTCGAATTGGCCGGAGGCTGAATGGCATAAAATTCATTCTCCTCGCCCTTAACGACAACCAGATCATTCTTGTTGTATTGGCAGATGATATGGCTTTCTAAGTCCGGATTGGTTCTCATCCGAACTTTATTTCCCAATATTTTTCCGGTAAACGATTCAACAGAATCCGCTGACAGGGAAGTCAATATAATTAAAGGAAATAACAATAGCTTGAACTTAAACATTGCAACTTCACTCCTATTTTTTGCATAAATCTATTATTTAGAATACTAGAGTGAAAGTATTTTTTATACCAAGAACTTTTCTTGAAAACTTAACTCTGCAAAACCGCTTTGATGTGTTCACAGTTCTTTTTTCCACAGGTACAGCCGAGAGGATTTCCCAGATAAACATTGTATTGTTCCTCTTTTTCCAAGGGATTGCTGACAATATAGACCTGATCGGATTTTTGCTGAATGTTCCAATCTC
>CAZULH010000153.1:1480-2741 GCA_964621105.1 uncultured bacterium | reverse complement strand
CGGATCATTTTCAGCTACAAAAAATTGCTGCGCCCATACAGGAAGGGGAAAAAGAGCCGGTGTCGATCGACTTGGCTAAAGATTATTATTACCTAGGCAAGGGCCATCATTTTTTTGCCTTTGTCAGCGAAGATGGACAGGAAGTAATAAAATTTATTCGTGGAGCTAAGTTTAAACCTTCTTTTTGGCAGAGGCTATTGAAAAAAAAAGAAAATAAAAAAGAACATAGGCTCAATTTTCTTCTCAGCAGTTTACACATGGCCGTGCAAAATATGAAGACGGTAACGGCAGCAAAATACCTTCATGCAAATAAAACGGAGGATCTGCCAAAAGTATATCTGCATGATAAATCTAAAAGAAAGTTTCTCATTGATTTGAACGACTATGTTTTTGTTCTGCAGAAAAAAGTGACCCTCTATGAAGATTTTTTTCCCCAGATGATCAAAGAGAAAAGATACGACGAGGCCAAACGGTTTATCGACGGGTATTTTGAAGTGCTGGCCAAAAGGACAAAAATGAATGTTGTCAATAAAGACAGAAGAGGGTGGGTAAGGAATTACGGGATCGATGATAAACAAAATGTATGTGAGATCGATATAGGATCGTATGTCTATGATGAGAAATTACAAGAGCCCTATGAATTTCGTTTAGAGATCGGCCACTGTGCGGAGGATTTTCGTAAATACCTCTATCAAAATAGCAGCGAGCTGCATCAGTATTTTCTCGATGAGCAGCAGAGGGTGTATCAGCGCTATGAGATGGCGCCTTAATTCTTTTGCAGCGAGAGCTCTTTTTGCAAATCGTAATATTCAGCGATGCTTTCTTTTAAAGCGATGATAAAGGCGTCGATCTCTTCTTTGGTATTGTACATGCCAAACGAGATGCGGTTGGTGCCCTTGATATGAAAACGCTGCATGGTCGGCTGGGCGCAATGACAGCCTGAGCGCAGGCAGATCCCTTTTTCATTCAATAGATAAGTTAATTGAGCGGGGGGGATGTCCTTAATCAGAAAGCTGATAATCGCACTTTTATTCTTTGCTGTGCCATAAATGGTCAGGTCAGGAATCGTTTGCAGCTGTTTTGTAGCATAAGATGTGAGCTCTTCTTCATGCTTTTGCAGCTTTTTTTTCTCCTGCTGATTGACATATTCGATTGCTTTGGCCAGAGCGATGGCTTCAGCAAAAGGGGGCGTTCCCGCTTCGAACCGGATGGGGGGCTTTTGATAGGTAAATTCTTTGAGGGTTACTTTCTTGATCATATC
>CAZULH010000153.1:0-1470 GCA_964621105.1 uncultured bacterium | reverse complement strand
AATGGGAGGCATCTGTTCTAATATTTTCTTTTTTCCATACAAAATGCCGATGCCGGTAGGCCCGTAAATTTTATGGCCGGAAAAAACATAGAAGTCAGCATCGAGCTCTTGTACGTTCACGGGTATATGGGCGATTGCCTGTGCTCCGTCAATTAAAACGAGGGCCTTTTTTTCATGCGCCTTTTTAATAATGGTTTCGATGGGATTGATCGTGCCTGTGGAATTAGCCACATGGGCAATGCTTACCAGTTTGGTCTTATCGGAAAGCATGCTTTGATAGGCTTTAAGGTCGATCTCTGCATTTTTATTGATGGGAATGGTTTTAATCACCAGCTCTTTTTCCTTGGCTATCATCATCCAGGGAACGATATTAGAATGATGCTCCATCTCGGAGATAATAATTTCATCGCCTTTTTGAAAATATTCCTTGGCCAAAGATTGGGCGATCAGATTGATGCTGTCTGTTGTTCCGCGGGTAAAGACAATTTCTTCTTCACTGTCAGCCTGAATAAATTCCTGCACGGTCTTTCTGGCATTGTGGTAGCGGTTTGTTGCTTCCAGTGAAAGGTTATAGATACCCCGATGTACCGTGCCGTATTCGTTAAGATAAAAGCTGCAGAGTGTTTCAATCACACATTTGGGTTTTTGTGTAGTGGCGGCCGAATCAAAATAAATGACAGGCTTTTCCCTATTAAAAATAGGAAAGTCCTTTCTTATTTCTTTTTCTGAAAAAGCAGATAAGTTGACGGAAGATAATAAAAAAAATAGAAAAAACAATTGGTGCTTCACCGTTTTTTACTCCTAACTTATGTACATATAGCAACTCTTAGATACTTTTCAACTTCCATTTTTCCGTAATTGAAGAAAAAATTGACGTGGTGTATCTTTTTTCAAGACAAAGATAAGGTGGTATTTATGAAACAAAAGACATTTGATGTGGATGGATATTCAGTAGCAATTACAGGAAAGAATATTCATGTAACGGAAGCGATAGAGAGTTATGTGATGGAAAAATTATCGAAATTGGAAAGGTTTGCCAATCATATTTTGGATGTTTCGGTAGTACTGGATATTCAAAAAGTTACGCATACGGCTTCGATTTCCATGAAATTTTTACATTTTCTTATTAATGTTACAGCAAATACGGAAGATATTTATTCCGCTATAGATAAAGCAGCGGATAAATTATATGTTTTGATCCAGAAATATAAAAAAAAGCTGCAGAATCATCGGCATAGCCATTTAGCGGACATCGATTTGAATGTAAATGTTTTCAAACCTAGACATATCGATGAGCTGCAGGAAATTAATGAGGAAATCGAAAGGATTAATTTAGAGGAAGAAGCAAAAAAATATAAGTTTCATGAAGTGGTAGCAAAAGAGCAGATGCCCCTGAAATTTCTGACGCAGGAAGAAGCTATGATGAAAATGGAGCTGTCCGGTGAACATTTTATCCTGTTTAAGGGAGAA
>CAZULH010000152.1:0-2765 GCA_964621105.1 uncultured bacterium | reverse complement strand
AATATCGAAGGACCCTCCAACCAGTTTGTAAAATCTGCTGCGCAAGGTGTTGCCATGAGACCGGGAAAAACCTTCAATCCCCTGTTTATTCATGGAGGCGTAGGTCTGGGAAAAACGCATCTTCTTCACGGGATCGGCAACTCTATCCGGCAAAAACAGAAAAAAATTAAGGTGCAATGCATAACCACTGAGGCCTTTATCAACGACCTTGTCACGCACCTTCGCAATAAGTCCATAGATAAAATGAAGCGTTATTACCGCTCTCTTGACGTACTGCTGGTCGATGATATCCAGTTTCTGCAAAACCGTCAGAATTTTGAAGAGGAATTCTGCAATACCTTTGAAGCGCTTATCAATCAAAATAAACAGATCGTAATCACTAGCGATAAACCTCCTTCCCAATTGAAATTATCAGATCGAATTATCGGACGAATGGAATGGGGCCTGGTTGCCCACGTCAGTATTCCCGAACTAGAAACACGGGTTGCCATTATCAAACATAAAGCAAATTTAAAAGGGATGCCTATTTCGAATGAGGTTGCCTTTTTTATTGCCGACCATATTTTTCATAACATTCGACAAATAGAGGGCGCCATCAACCGCCTTGCCGCCTATTCCCATCTTATGCACACATCCATTTCAACGGAAATTGCAGAAAACCTTTTGCAGGAGATGTTCGAATACCACCCGCATACAAAAATCACTGTTGAGTCCATTTTAAAATGCGTAGCCTCTGTTTTTGAAGTACGCATCAGCGATATCAAAGGCGATTCCCGCCTAAAAAATATCGCTATGGCTAGGCAGGTAGCCATGTATTTGGCAAAAGAGCTGATTGATGAGTCCTTAATGAAAATAGCGGCTTCTTTCGGCGGGAAAACACATTCTACACTTTTACATGCATGGAAAAAAATCAACCAGGAGCTTAAAGACAATCAAACTCTTGGAAGACAGATCCAGATGATCAAAAAAAATCTCGACTCATAAAAGAGATAGCAATAATGATCCATTATCCAATATTTGCATAAGAGGATCGTTTAATATTTCTTCTTGATATCTATCACATAAGATCAATACTTTTTTATCTGCGCATATCTTTCTTCTTCGTATCAAAGGAAGCGTCAAGATACGCTTAAACCTGCCGCTCGTCTGATGAAGCCAAAAAGGTGTATGTTTAGAATAGGTATAAACCCCCTCGAAATTCTGCAAAGACTGATGGAAAAAAAAGAAAAGATAAAAGCCGATACAGGATTTGACAAGGTCAGGATAATGCGAAATATTCTGATAAAAGCTTAAAGAAACAGCATTTGTCTCAAGGATCTTTCCCCATTTGCATTGAGCATTGATCTCTATCGGATGGGTATTAATAGCTATCTGCCCTTGGCAGAGGGGGCAAAAAAGAGTCTTGCTTTCCTTTTCGCAGCATAGACAAAATGAGGGAAAAAGCCATTTTTGCAGCATCAATGATCAAAAAACCAATGTTTTTTTCTCAGACGAATATCAGGTTTTTGATAATTTCCTTCAATAGAGAGGATAAAATTTTCTGTGAATTTCAATAGAACATACTGTTTCATGGAAATATAAATATGAAAATTACCGGAAAAATCGATATAGGACCGATCAAAACTATTTAACAGAAAGAACTTGGAACGTTTATTTTCACTGAATGTATCTGCCATTTTATCTAGGTAACATCGCTTATTTGCAATCGTAAAAGCAATCTCTCCCTGTACCGGCATTAACAGCTGAATATCCAGTCCGAGTATTTTTCCTAAAAAATCAGCCGGCAGATCGAGAATGGAAGAGCTTCTTTTAAAGGAGTTAATAAACTGCAAATGTCCCCTGCCGCTGATGGTAGCAGGATCTTCGACATTGCCCTGTATTTCCTCTATATTAAGCTTTCGTATCAACAGCGGCTGCATCGGCTGCTTTTCTTTTTCTATCGCCTGCAGAAGGCTGGGCCTGAAATCTTTGAATACAATGGACGGAATAGCAATCTTCCATTTTCCTTCCTGCAAAAAGAAATCTGCCTTTTCCATATGGACCATTCCTGCCTGATCGCTGATTTTTAACTGATGAAGACTGCATTTGTCCAAAGAAAGGTCAACATGGGAAAAAAGCGTTTTTAGAAAATATCCGCCGACCGAAAACTGTTTTCCGATCAATACCCCGGTAAAGGAAAAATTCTCTAAAAAGGAGGACAGCTTTCCTTTTAATTCATACCCCTCTTTGATTTGGAATTTGTCAAACAGTTCTTTTACATCTTTATTAAATAATTGGCTGACTTTAGAAAAATCAAAACAGCAGCTTCCTACCAACTTCTGATTTTCTTGGGGATCATAAAAAAAATGCGCATAAATACCGCAAAAATTTCCCTGTATCTGCTTAAGATGAACCTCGTCTAATCCCTGGATCTCCCATGAAAGGCTAAGAGGAAAATCATTTTCTTCCAGATTATCGATAAGGGTTGTTTTCCCTTTTACAGGCTCCTGAAGATCGATCTGATTGATGATCTGAAAACGTTCTTTGTTATGAACCATAAGAAAATTCAGCTGCATCTGCTGCTTGTTAAGCATCAGGGAAATATTTTTAAATTCCTTAGGCGATTGGAAAAAATTAAAATTTGCCTTTTGGGCATAAATATTTATTTCAGAATTTTTTTTCTGATAAGAGATATCGCAGCAGAAATCAAAATCATCGGAAAGCCTAAATACATTATTCAATAAGGCCGTCATCTGCACAGGCATGGTATTAGAAGAAACAGGATG
>CAZULH010000151.1:0-2770 GCA_964621105.1 uncultured bacterium | reverse complement strand
CCCCCGAATCCGAAATTAACGCTAAGGTAAATTATATGACTTCTCCTGTTAGAGAACCATCACCTGTAGATGTTGTAATGCCTATTGAACGCCCAAGTGTATCCGCATTTAATACCAATATTACAATTATTGCCCTATCTGCATTAATTGGTTTTGTTTCTTTTTATTATTTTTCGTCTAGCACCGCCTTCATTACCTCATTAGTTGGAGTAATGGTTATCAGTGCTTTTTTTTACGATTCCCCAAATTCAAAAAAAACTGCTCCCAATAACATACACAAGCCTAGAGCAAGGAGACTCTCTGTCGACCATTCTTTAAGAAGATTATCTTCGCCCCCGCTTCCCTCTCCCTCTCCCTCTCCGCCTATTAGAGGGGCCTTTTGCGTCCTCTCGCCTTTTTCCCTTTTTCCTGGCGATGCTTTACCTGCAAGATCCTCCCCTCTTTTGAGAAGGCCTCCTCTAACCCCGTCTCCCTCTCCCGGTGTTTTTTTTTCAGGTACCCGAGCTCCTGTTAATGAAGAACAACCAAGAGTTTTTTTCAGCCTTACAAGAGCGGGAGTAGGAACAGAATAATGAAGTATTGTTGGAAATGTCATAAACCTATTGAGAATATGGAAAGAAAAATTCCCTTTAGAGCTGTTTGCGAACATTGCGGATGGGATCTGCATGTCTGTAAAAACTGTAAGTTTTATCTTCCCGGCAAGCCCAATGACTGTAATATTCCTAATACAGACCCCATCAGGGACAGGGAGGGTTTTAATTTTTGCGAAGAATTTGTTTTTCTCTCTGAAAAACCCTCTTTAAAAAAATCAAAAGAAGATGTAGAACAGTCCCTGTTTCAAAAAAAAACAGATAAACCTAAATCGTTTAAAGATCTTTTTAAAGATGATTAAAAAAGCCTTTTTAGTTCTTTTCTTGTTTGTTTGCGGATTTTGCAATGACCAGCCGATGCAGTTCTCTATTCATTCCTCTCCTTATTCTACGGAAATTAAGGACTCTTTTAATAAATCTTATTTGGTAAAAAAAGATTATTTTCAAAATACGCTGCGCTTGGAGATGTACTTACATGACAAACTGCTTTTTTGCGGAAATATTCTGTTTTATGAAAATGCTATCCTTAATTTTATCTATGATGAACAGGATATCCCATATGCCGTTTTGGAAGAAAAAAACAATGCATGGTTCTCCCCAAGGACCTATTCGATCCGAAAAAAAAATAGCAATAGCGGCTTAGAAGAACCGATTTATACAGCCGAAGAAAGTTACTGGGGCACTAAATTAAATATCTATGATGAAACACACAGACAGGTAGCCGTTTTATATAAACCCTGGTTTGATTCCATGCAAAAAGACTGGACGCTGGTGTTTAAGGACTACTGGTCATGGAACACCCAGATCAAAAACAAAAAAAATCTCTACCTTCTTTTGCTTATGTGCGCTTATGAAGTCGATAAGACAGCAATCGATGAACTAAAAAAATCTTTTCAAAATTAAGAATTTTTTTTCTTTTTTTTCACATTGGATCGAATTAGATCAAAAATCAGCCAGATGATCAAAGCAATGATATATTCCGACGCTGCCACATCAAAACCGACAAGAAAAGTAGCTACGGGGATAATAATAATACCGACCAGAAAAAAGGAAAGATAAGCAGAAACAATGCGTTTAAGGTCTTTTTGAAAAAAGAAATTGGTCAGCCGGGTCAATATACCTATTAAAATCGTTATAAAAATGAAATTTTTAAAAAGATCCATAGGGTCCTCCCTTTTTTGTCAGAATATAGAATAATGAAAATTGATGCAATGGAAGACAAAAGCTCAAATTTTTATGAAAATAAAAAAAAATTTGATGGCCTTTGCCTTTTTCTTCTCTTTTTTGTTAAAAACTATAGAGACTTATTAATCGATTTTTTACAATGAACAGATAAAAAAATGTATTCCATGTAAATTCTTTCTTTTATCCCGGCAAGTTATAGGAGAACCATGACAAAAAGAAGAATTATTTCCGTTTTTATGCTGGCAATGATCAACGTTGCCGCCATCTGCAATATCGCCAACCTTCCTATTACGGCTAAATTCGGACTATCTTCTCTTTTCTTTTATCTGATCGCTACCCTTATGTTTTTTATACCCGTCTCCTTTATTTCCGCCGAACTTGCAACCGGCTGGCCCCAGACCGGGGGGGTCTACATATGGGTAAGAGAAGCGCTGGGAGAACGCCTCGGCTTTCTAGCCGTATGGCTGCAGTGGGCAGAAAATATCTTCTGGTATACAACAGCTCTTTCGGTCGTCGCTTCTACTTTTGCGTATATTTTTTCTCCTCAGCTAGCTCAAAATCAGTGGTATATCATGATCGCTATCCTAACAACCTTCTGGGCTGTTACCCTGATCAATTTCCTTGGCATGAAAATATCCGGATGGATCAGCACGATATGCGCTATTTTCGGAACGATTATTCCAGGCATTGCGATTATTTTAATGGGGATCTCCTGGCTTTTGTCCTCTAATACTTCCCGCATTACTTTTTCTTTCAATAATCTAATCCCAGACCTTTCCTTTTCCAACCTTACTTTTTTAGTCGGTATCCTTTTAGCCTTTGGCGGTATGGAGATGTCCGCTGTTCACGCCAAAGAAGTCGAAAACCCGCAGAAAAGCTATCCAAAGGCCATCCTTCTCTCTTCTTTGATCATCCTTTCAATCTTTTGTTTAGGATCGCTGGCCATAGCTATTGTCGTACCTAACAATGACATTGCTTTTGCTTCCGGAACAATC
>CAZULH010000150.1:0-2790 GCA_964621105.1 uncultured bacterium | reverse complement strand
ATGCCAAATAAGGGGAGATGTTTTCCCGAAGAGCCTGTAATTGCGAGACCAGGTCCCTGTCAACGCAGTGAAAGTCAGGCTTGATGTAGGTGATCTCTCCTTCTTTGCTTCTTTGGGAGACATAAGCCTTCAAACTGAGAATTTCTCCCATCTGCCGGAAATTGCGGTTGGTGAAAACAACTGTTCCCCCGAAGCCGTCGACGGTGGCATAACTGGCGCCGACGTTAAAATTTTTGTGTTTGGCTTCGATCAGATTGATCGTAATGGGAATCTCATTATTTCCTTCCACTTTATCTTCATGCGTGATGCGGACAGAACTAAAAAGGTTAGTGTTATTTAATCTTTTTCGAGTTTCATTGATATCATCTTCGGTATATTCTTCTCCCTGTTTAAAGGTGATCCTCTTAAAAAGAAAACGGGGGTTAACATTCTTTAAACCCTCGACGGTCAATTTTCCGAAATTGCACAAAGGGCCCATGTCAACACATGTTTCTACATGGACGACTTTCTTTTCCTTATCGACGTAGACGTTCTGTTTTTCAATTTTTGCCAGAGGATAGCCGTAGATGGCCAGTTCGTTTAAAAGATAAACCCTTGAGTTCAAAATTTCCTGCGAGACAGCGGGTTTGTTTAAGGCAAGATGAAGGCTGGAAAGATCGAATTTACCTTCAACAGGAAGCGGCGTTTTTTCTTCACATGAAGAATAGATCTTATAACTGTCCAGTTCATAGCAAGGGCCTGGATCTATAAAGAGGTTAACATCGATGGCATTAAAAATGGGCTGATCTTCCAGGTCAACAAAGATCTGTGCGTCATAATACCCGTAGGCATGCAGAAGCTTGATCATGTCCGGAATGTCATCTTGAGCGCGATAGCGCAGGGCGTTGATGGAACGGGGAGGACGGTTTTGTAATAGAACAAGATCGGAGAGATTGGCCATTTCATCGATAATTTTTACGTTGACAGGGCCTGTTATCCGCACACGATATTGAATCGCATGGAGCTGGCAAACTCCAAGCGTCATCAAAATAATAATCCAGTATTTCAGCTTGTAAAAAACCATTAAGGATCTTTTAATTAACCTTAAAAGAATAATGCTTGTTCTTTCAATGGTCGTCAATGAAATTATTTAGTGGTTTGAACCGGAATTTTCTCGCATTTATGTAAATGTTTGACATGAACTTGAGATTCGGAAATCAAAACTTTTTCTTTTTCAACTTCTATGAGAAAGAGCATTGTTTTGGGACTTAAGACTTTTTTTTCTAAAATTTTAATCGACTGGCTAGGGCCGGAAGGACGGTATTTTCCTTTTATCATTTTTTTTAAAAATACATAGGCGGCAGTAACTAAAACGATAAAGACCAAAACGAGGACCATCATTCTCACAAATGATTTTTGGTATTGCGGCGAAGGGATGCTTTCGATGATCTCATCGGAAAATTCTTTTGGCATTTCATTTTGTGCAATCTCAGAAGAAATAGAAATGGGTTCTGCCTGTACATAAGCAAACTGGGAAAATAAAAAAAAGAATAATAGCCAAAATTTTTTCATAACTAACCATTTGTTTTGTATTCACTATAGGAACAATGCTTTTTTTTTCCTAGTTCTTAAAGTTTTACTCGAATTGATGCGAAAAATGCGCTATTATCGATTTCTTAAGAGGTAATAAATGAAAAGATATTTGGCTTTAGACATAGACGGGACATTAACAACGGATAAATATCAGATCCCCAAACAGGTTATCGAATATTTAAAAAAGCTTAATCAAAATGGCTGGAACATTATTTTGACGACCGGCAGGACATATTCATTTACAAAAAAAATGCTTGAGCAAATTGATTTTCCTTTTTTATTTTCTATGCAGAACGGTTCAACTGTCCTGCAGCTGCCGCAAAAAGAGGTTCTGCTTCATTATTCTCTACATCATGATACTCTTCATACGGTAAAACAAATAGTAAGCGAGTCGGAAGGTTTTATGATTGTGTATTCGGGCTATCATGAAGGCAAAGATATCTGTTACTGGAAGAACCATACTCTTAAAGAGGAATATTTTGCCTATGTTAAGACCCTCAAAGGCAGAGAAGCGGAAGAATGGGTGCAGGTCGAAGACCTCTCGTCAGAGGAGGTTAAAAGTCTTTCTCTGATTAAAATAGTAGGGACCAAAGATGAGATGACTTCTTTAATGTTTTTATTAAAAAAGAATCTCTTAGAAGAGATCACTCTTATCCAGGATCCTTTTGATGCGCGTTATCATCTTATTCTCATTACTAATCCACAGGCGACAAAGGGAAAAACGATTGAAAAGCTCACTAAACAAGAGCCCTCTATTGTAATTGCTGCCGGAAATGACGATAATGATTATTCGCTTCTGCAGGCAGCCGACTATCGTATTGCTATGCCTTCTTCTCCCAAACATTTGATTGAGATCGCCGATTTAGTGGCTCCTCCTGTTGAGGAGCATGGAATTATTTCTGCTTTAGAAGAAGCTATTAAATCCGTCGATTAATGCGGATAGCCTTCTAAAGATTTACTGTCTATAGCCAATCCCATCATATGCATGCCGTTGTCGACAAAGAAAGTGTTTCCCGTAATTGCTGAAGCATAAGGTGAAAGTAAAAATACGGCGGCATTGCCGATTTCTTCTGAATGCAGCTCTTTATTTTTCAGGGGAGCGTTTGCTTTTGAATATTCGATCATATGGTCAATAACGCCGATAGCTTTGGCGGCTCTGCTGCGAAGGGCGCCTGCTGAAATGCTGTTAACGCGGATATTATATTTTCTTCCTGCCTC
>CAZULH010000149.1:0-2801 GCA_964621105.1 uncultured bacterium | reverse complement strand
GATTCTTCTACATTAAGATAGGGGGAAAGATAGGTGGCTAAGGCATCTCTTCCTCCGGTATATTGAAGAGCAAGGCGTGACAATTCTAATCCGCCCGCTGTCATCATGCCTGCGCCAAGCTTGACTTCTCCCGTTTGTAAAAGGGCATAGCCCATTAAAAGCTGGCTTGCCGACATGGTAGCCTTGCCCATGTCGCCATAGGTAGACCATGTCTGGTATTTTTCCAGCTCTTGCGCTTTTTTATCGGCAAGATCATTTTGCTTTTCAGATAATAGGTTATGCCTTGATTCGATATCTGTAAGATAGTTTGCCAATAATTGCGTATGCTGATTAGAAAGGCGCTCAAATTGCTGAAAATCTCGAATGATACTTAAATTCATTTGCCTATATTCCCTAATATCCTGTCAATTTCATCAGAGTAATGTTTTTCAACCATCGCTATTAATTGAATCCATAAGTTCTGTCTTTCCTGATCTCTGAAAACCACATTTTGCAAAGGTTTAACCTGCATTTCTACTTTTGTTGAATACGCTCTTTTTAAGGCATCAATCACATTATCTCGTTGATGTTCGGTCAGAGGCACTTCACTAAAGCCGGGCTCGAGCTGTTCAAGAAGATCTTTTTCTTTTTGCGTTAGGTTTTCTGCAGCAAATTTACCCTTTTCATCTTTTGCATGGATCAGTTTGTCCATTAGACTATCGTTTATCTCCAAATCCTTTGTAAGGATTTGCAGTTCCTGTGCAGTTACGTTAATATGTTTTTGCAATTGATCGTACTGATGGCATCCAATGCGCAAACTTTTTATTGCTAGATTGTTAGATGTATTATTGTTAGACATGGTTATTATCTCCTTTCATCTGCAGGGCAGAGGCGAGTGTAGATCTGTTTCAATTATTAATCAAATCTTAATATTTTTTAAAATAAGGAATATACTCGAAGGGGATTAAAAGGAAAAAGAATTTTTACAAAACTTTAAAAATTTAAATTCCATTTAATGGAAAATTTACCCTGCTCTTCTTCCTGCTGGGTTTCAGCCTGGAAGATAAAGCCATGAGTTAAATCGACTTCCACAATTACATTGCTGCTGCCTTGAGAAGCTCCCTGGCTGACGGAAACTAATACGCCTTTGATCACATATTTGCCTACCTGCAGGGCATATTGTTCGCCTTCGCCATCACTTCGGGTAGTGACGACTGCCAGTCGATCGATGCCAAGATACTGGCCGGCACTATCCATTCCCCCTCCTCCGCTGCCGGTAGATAAAGCGCTTGCCATCGCAGCCAACTGCATGGCCTGAAAGCCGGTAATTTCAGAAATGTCCTGTCCAAAAATTAACAGGGACATGATGGCGCTTAAAGGAAGGGGGGGAGATGAGGTAAAGGTAAGGGTCGGGGAGTTGAGAGGCCCGTCCAAATGCGCCTGGATGGTCGTTCCTTTTTGGGTCAGTTCGGCTAAGATATTGAGCTCGGGCATACGGCTTTTGCCGGTAAAGACCAGATGGCCTTCGGACAGCGTAAAATGTTTTCCTGAAAAGGTGTATTCGCCTTTAATTAAGTTCAGTTCGCCTTTTGGAAGAATGTCTGTATAAGTGCCTTTAATTTCAAAATTCCCCTTCCATTGTGAATCTAGGCCTCTTCCTTTTATGTATACATCGTCAGAAGTAGTGATAACAAGATCGAGATTGACAGGATAGAGCTTAAGCTTTTGCGGAAAGGCTATCTCTTTGGCGGAAGATTGAAGATTCTGATAAATAACAGGAAGATAAGGAATTGTTGTCGGTAGTTTTTTGGGGATGTTCATGTCGATTTTTGGAACATGGATATTTCCTTTGAGAAAGGCTTCCTTGCTGTTTCCTTTTAAGGAAATTTCTCCATTGGCAGTCGCCGTTGCCAAATCGCTTTGTACGCATAATAAGTCATTCATTATAACATGAAACGAAAAGGGGAAATGTTTCTTATAATTAATGTCAAAGCTGCCTTCGGCTGTAAGGGTTCCGTTTTGAGAGTCCTTGGCAGAAAAAGACTCTAAGGTCAGTTTTTGTTCGTCGGCCTTAAAGGAAGCTTCCATATTCTCAAAATGCGTGCCTGTAAAATAATTCTCATATAACCCTTTCTGTATCGTTGCAAAGCCATCAACATGAGGATGCGAAAGAGATTCTGTTACATGCAGCTTGCAGTGCAAGTCTCCTTCCAGCCGGTGAACGCCCGTATGGAAAAAATCTAGGAATTCCTCCATTTGTCCATTGTAGGTAAGTTCAGTGTTCATCGGTAAATAGGGATCGATGCGGATCTGGAAAGGATAGAGGTTGATTTTGATAGGAAGCTGAGAGGTTAGCTGCATCAGCTGTTTTTCATGCAGTTTCATTTCGCCTTCTGCCTTGAGCTGCCGGTTTTGTAATTTAGCAGAAAATTTTCCGTTCACATGCAGGGGTTTTTCATCGCCGAGGGCATAGATCTGCATTTTGTCTAAAAGGATGTTGACTTGGCTGGAGACATCATCATCTTTTGCCGTAAGTTCAGCTTCAATACTGGTATATCCGCTAAAACGCAGCTCTAGAGGATTAAATGAGAGAAAGTCTAGGGGAAAATGATCTAATACAATGCGGGCGTCAGCATTTTTTTCTTTAAGAGAAATGTTGGCGTTCAGAGAAGAGGATGGCATGATGATCTGCATATCTTTTAATAAAAATCCGACTTTTGTTTTTTCAAGCTGGATGGGTTTGCCTGCAGAAAAAGGATGGTCGAGCATATGGCCGAAAAGTTCTTGAATATTTACAGAAAGCTCATCTTTCTTTTTTCTCC
>CAZULH010000148.1:0-2802 GCA_964621105.1 uncultured bacterium | reverse complement strand
CCCATAGGAGTTAAAATAGCGATGGCACCGACGGGAATATGATGGATATAATAGGGGATCGCAATGATCGTACAGTTTTGGGTATACTGGCTAAAAGGATGTAAATCTTTGCCGATCCAATACTGCAGACTGTTTTTCTTAATGCATGCATTTAAAAGAGACTGCATTTGCACAGGAGATTCCAATAAGGACAGGCTGTAGGATAAAACGGTAGGGTTGGAAAATTCGGGATAGGTCAATAATTTGGAAAGTCCTGTCTTATATACATCGCCTGTCATGGAATTGGCGTAATTAACAACATGGCGGACCAGGATCTCATTGTACATGCGCTGTGCTGTTTTTAACAGGGAGGGGTCTTCAATCTGCGGATTGTCTTTTTGAGAGATCCTCCATAAAAAGTAATGTTCTAATGTTTCCAGCTGCTGAGGCGTAAGGTCATAGGAAATATAAATGGGTTCTGTATGAACAACGCCCAGATCAGTAATCAGTATCGCTAGTAATTTGTCCTTTTCCAAAGAAACTAATTTAATATTTTGGATAAAGTCCTGGTCAAACCGGGGAGAAGATAAAAAGACGGCGCTGCAGGTGCCGTCCGATAGGGTTTCTGCTACCTGCTGAAGATATTGGGTTACCTTTTTTGTTTCTTTCGATAAGGACAGACGCAAGAACTTCGCTTCTTTGTCGCTTAAAGAAGAATCATTGATATGATGCTTGGCATATTCACGGTAGGCCAGTTCGGTCGGGATGCGTCCGCCGGAAATATGCTGCTGTTTTAAAAAACCTTTTTCTTCCAGTTTGGCAAAATAATTGCGAATGGTGGCCGAACTTAAAAAGTCCAGTCCGAATTCTTTCAATGAATGCGATCCAATAGGAGACTTGCTTTTAAGGTAGAGCTCAACCAAACCGAATAAAACGGCTTGTTCTTTTTGTTCTTTGGTAAAACTTTTTTTGAAAATGCCCATATTTTTTGTCTTCATAGCACATGCATTATTTAATTTTATCCACAGTATAACATGGCGAAAAAAAACCGACAAGAAAAATTAGCAAACGGATTAACAGACTGCTATTTATCTACGGTTAATTACTAACTGTTAGATGTTTAGCGTGATTATTTTTTTCAATTACCCTTGAGGACGTAAAAGAGAGACCTCTTTTTCCATGTATTTTTGCAGCACGGTCGGAATTTTCACAGAGCCGTCTTCTAACTGGTTATTCTCCAAAAGAGCGACCATCAGTCTGGACGTAGCAACGCCTGATCCATTTAGTGTATGGACAAGCTGTGTTTTCTGTTCTTTCGTCTTATAGCGGATTTTGCTGCGGCGCGATTGAAAGTCCGTACAGTTGGAAACAGAGGAAACCTCATAATAACGGTCCTGTCCGGGCAGCCATACTTCAATATCTACCGTTTTTGCCGAAGCAAAGGACATATCGCCGGTAACAAGAAGCATGTTGCGGTAATGCAGCTGCAGTCCCTGCAGCACTTCTTCTGCGCTGGCGATCATTTTATCAAATATCTCAGAGCTCTCTTCCGGCCTGGCAAAGCAGAAAAGCTCGACTTTGTTAAACTGGTGCATGCGGATTAAGCCTCTCTCCTGTTTGCCGGCCGCTCCCGCTTCCCTTCGAAAACAGGGGGTATAGGAGACATAGCGCCTGGGCAAATCTTTTTCGTCTAATATCTGATCGTAATGCATGCCGTTGAGGGCGACTTCAGCGGTAGGGATCAGATAAAGCTGATAGTCTTCGTCATTGATTTTAAACAGCTGGTCTTTAAATTTGGGCAGCTGTCCTGCTCCGTACATGATTTTAGGCTGTACCAAATGCGGAGGCATAATAAAGGTAAACCCGTTTTTCTGATGAATGTCTAACATGTAGTTGATAAGCGCCCATTCAAGCTTGGCTCCCATATTGATATATAAAGGCCAGCCTGCTCCGGAGATTTTTGCGCTTGTTTCAAAATCAAATAATTTTAGTTTTTCATTGAGCTCGACATGGTTTTTAAAAGGAAAAGAAAAGGTCTTCTTTTCTCCATGCGTTTTTATGCAGACATTGTCTTTTGGGTCCATGGAAATGGGGATATCGTCCATGGGAAGATTTGGTAAAACGGCAAAGGCGTTGTTTTTTTCTTCTTCGATGGAAGCTATTTGCCGTTTGTATTTATCTAGGTCGTTATTGATGGATTTGACTTCTTCCATTTCTTTGGGAGCTTCTTCTTTTTTTGATTTTTTTAGGCCGATCTCTTTAGAAAGGGTATTGCGCTTGGACTGCAGCTCTTCCATTGCTGTGAGGGTTTTGCGATAGTCTTCATCCAGTTTGACAATGGTAGAAAAATCGACGTCAGGATCCTTTGTTTTGAGCTTTTCTTCAAATTTTTTTGGGTTTTTGCGAAATTCCTTCAAATCGAGCATACTTTCCGGTCCTTTTTTTCCAGTAAGCATAAAATACTTATAGAAAAAAGACAATCGATCTTAGCAGGTGATAGAAGCGATAACTTGTATTAGGGAACCTTGGGTGTGGTCAATGCAAAGAGATATGCTGTGAATGATACGGTTTTTTTTGATGCATAAAGAACGGATGTTCCTAGTCCATGCGAGAAGCTCATTTTGCGAGTAGGTGATAAACATTTTTTGAATATGCATCTTTTTTTCCTCAGTCAAAAGAGACTTTGGCCGCTCTATAGGACATTGGCAGAAGAACATCGTTCTTTTAAGAGAACTTTCCGGCAATACTTCTTGAGAGAGCCGTTCCTGATAGGTTCGTTTGATCATTGTCTGCAATTTAACGATATGGCGGTAATTTAGCCAA
>CAZULH010000147.1:0-2805 GCA_964621105.1 uncultured bacterium | reverse complement strand
CCAACAGGAAGAGAAGGAATCTTTCCTGCAATTACAGCATCTGAAAATCAAATATACCCGTGCCTATGGGTCCTCTTTGCTATTTCAATTTTTTTCATAATTTTTTTTTGAAAAACAGTTGCATAAATATATTGGGAGCGATAATCTGATCTGCAGATTTTTTTTAGTATGAATTACCTCTGCTGATGAGGTGAGCCTGGTAACACAAATGCCCTTCAACGACTTGCAAAAATTAGGGGGGCAAGACGCTAAAGCTAAGAAAGGAAAAAGCTAGCCTTTTACCGATCTTCCTTTAGGAACCGCTCCCACCTTGTAATAAGGTTGAAAGCGCAAGTGACAGGTCCTCATCAGCGGAGTTTTTTTATGCAAGTATTTTTGTTCTAAAATTCTGAGACTCTTTTAAGATTTCTTCGATTTTTTGCAGGGAATATTGGGTGTGAGATAACTGATCGATCAGTTTGTTTATCAACATTTCTTTAGTGGGAAAATAATCTTTTAGCCGGCATAAAAAGTCTTCATGAGATCGTCGGCTGCGATAGACAGGCGTTTTTTTAGGGTAAGGCAGCATGTTCATTTTAATGGGATCATAATTCCAAAGCAAAGAGGTGTGCTGCAGCGAGCGGGAGGCTGTAAAATACTGGGCATTGCCGCCGCATTTTTTATGATTGATAACATAATCATTTTCTACACATGCAAGGCCTTTGATAGAAAGGGCCTTTTGTAAAAAGGCAAAGACCCACTGCATCATTTCTTGAGGGGTTTTTTGTTCGGAGAGGATAAAAGTAAGAAAGATCGTATTTTCATCAACAACCACACTGCCTCCTCCTGAAAATCTTTGTATCTGTTGTAGAGGCGAAAGAATGGGGGTATATTTTACTCCATGAACAACAGCGGCAGAAGTTCCTTCATTAATTATACACCAGTTTTCATGGCTGTTTCTAAGAAGGGACTCTTCTATTTGTAAAAGAGTATAGACCCAAAGATTTTTTGTATGGATAAACTTAAACATTATTGGGTATTGGTATAGGAAAAACCGATCACATCTTCTGTAAATATGTACTGATTGGGCAAAGTATTATCGATAAAAGAGATTGTTAAGATCGTATTATTGGAAGAAGAGCTGATCGTGTTGATATTCGTGATGGTTTGTCCATGAAGAGTATATAAATACACCTGGTTTTGTGAATTGGAAATAAGATTAGAGACAATAGTGACAATATCGCCTGCGCGCTGAGCAGGGGTAATAGCCATCTGTGTATTTCGATTATAGGTTTGGGAAAAAGACGATGTGGCAAACAAGCATAGAAGAAGAAAAGATAATTTTTTCATAAAACAGCCTCCAAAGCTACTGCTTTTGCAGGGATCGTTCAATAGCAATACGCAAAATTGAAATATCGGCAGGACAAATGCCAATTAAGCGTGAAGCGGAAGCTAAGGTCGGCGGTCTGTGTAAAGACAGCTTTTCTTTCGCTTCATTTCTCAGTCCGTTTACCGATGCAAAAGCAAAATTATTTGGAATAATAATTTGCTCTAGATGTTTCATTTTTTCAATCTCTTTTTGCTGTCTGGAAAGATATCCCTCGAATTTGATTTCGGTTTCAATCAATCGATGGATCTCTTTGGAGTAATAGGAAAGGTCTTGAGGAAAATGTTCGTATAAGGCGTCATAGGAGATTTCCGGCCGTCGCAGCAATTGTCCTAAGGTGACGCGTTTATTTTCAAAATCTTTACTGATGGTAAACAGCCGTTTTTTCTCTTTTTCGATGATTTCATTTTTTTGCAATACCTTCTGGTACTGTTTTTTGCTTAACAGTTTTTTCTCATAGCCATATCGGCTAAGGCGAAGGTCGGCGTTGTCCTGTCTTAGAAGCAGGCGGTATTCAGCGCGTGAGGTAAACATGCGGTAAGGCTCATCAAGATGTTTTGTGATCAGATCATCGATCATAACGCCGAGATAGCACTCGGAGCGTTTCAGAATGAATGGGGGGTGGCCTAAAACACTTCCTGCTGCGTTAATCCCTGCGATCAGCCCCTGTCCTGCCGCTTCTTCATAACCGGTTGTTCCGTTGACCTGGCCTGCAAAATATAAGTTTTTAATTTCTTTCGATTCTAAGGTTGCATAGAGCTGAGAGCTGACGACGTAATCATATTCAATGGCGTAAGCGGGGCGCATAACTTCGGCTTTTTCCAGCCCTTTTATACTGTGAAGTACATCCATTTGTACTTCGATCGGCATCGATGAGGAAAGGCCGTTGGCATAAAATTCTTCTGTGTTCAGTCCTTCTGGCTCTAAAAATATCTGATGGCGTTCTTTATCGGCAAAACGGGTAACTTTATCTTCTATAGAAGGGCAGTATCTTGGTCCTTTTCCTTCAATTAACCCTGAATATAAAGCGCATTTTTCTTTGTTATTGCGTAAAATATCGTGAGTTATAGCATTAGTATATGCAATGTAGCAGGGAACCTGTTTTGTTGTTTTTCGTTTTTTCCAAAAAGAAAATTGTACTCCTTCTTCCGGCGGCTGCATTTCGAGTTGATTAAAGTCGATGCTTTTTCGATTAATTCTTGGGGGTGTTCCTGTTTTCAGTCTTCCCAGCCGGATATTTTTTTCTTTTAGCGATTGGGATAGTAAAAGAGAGGGGGCGTCGCCGAACCTTCCTCCCGGAAAGGTGGTGTGTCCGATAAAAAGCGTTCCCATCATAAACGTGCCGGCAGTAATAATGACGCTTTTACCAGTAAAGAAAATATTTTCCTGGGTTTTGACGCCAAGTATTTTTTGATTTTTTTCTTCAATGGAAGTGACCG
>CAZULH010000146.1:0-2844 GCA_964621105.1 uncultured bacterium | reverse complement strand
AGGTTTTTCTGTTTTAAAAGGAGATATGCTGGCAGGACAGAAAATAACTTCATCCAGTCTTGCTATTTCTTTAAGATGAACAGCTAAATTGATATGCCCATAATGAATAGGATCAAAACTGCCGCCGAAAAATGCCTGCTTTTTCATAAAATTTTCCATCCTAGCTGTTGGGCAAGTTTTTTTAATTTCTTATCAGGATTGACCGCAACGACATTTCCTGCATGTTCGAACATAGGCAAATCCCAGATACTATCTGTATAAATAAAAATATCCTTTTTTAACACCTTCAACTGTTTTGTCTTCTGCAAAAGACAATTTGCTTTTTCATATCCGTCCATAATTTTTTTAATCGATACAAACCTATTATTTTCGATCATATACCGGCTTGCGTGAACATCTTCAATTGTCAACACTTTAGCGATCGTTTCAACCAAAAAATCAGGAGACTGGGAAAGCAAAAGGATATAATGCTTTTCTTTTTTGGCTTTTTTTAAACATTTCAAAGTAGGCTGATAAGGATATTTTTGTATCATTTCTTTAGCGTAACCTTGAGCAATCTGCTTTAATTCATTAACCGGCAGGTGTTTTAAAAAGCGATCAAATGCCCATTGATGAAAAAGCTGAGGCGGGCGAGCAAGGAATTTACTCTTCAAAAAATATACCAAACAGGGAACTGCAGAGAAAACAGAAATTTTACCTCTGCGAATAAGCCGTAAAAAAAATCGATAGCTAATATTAAAATTAACAAGGGTATGATCGAGATCAAAAACTGAAATTTGCACGTTTCTAGTTTTCCGCTAGTGTTTCTAGTTTTTCTTCCAGATTTGCTAAACGATTTTTCTCTATTTCTATCAGCTGATTATAGGTCATTGCCTTTTCAAAATCCAGATTTGATCCGCCAATAATCCTTCTATATGCTTCCAGCTGATTTTTCAGATCTTTTCGATTATTTTCTATAAACTCAAGCATTTCTTCTTTCGGCAGATCTTCTTCCATTTTCTTATGGCTGGCAATTCTAGCTAAAACAGGATAAAGAAAATGCTGGACCTCTTCGATAGAAGATGCTTTGGGGCCTAGATCTTTTTCTATTTTTGCATATTCTTCTTCCAGTTCTTTTCCATTAAGACTCTCTGCTTTCTGCAGCAGCAAAATAAGAGTCTCTTTTGCTTTAACCAAATCAAATTTCTTTTTCGCTTTAACTAAAGGCTGCTGTTTTGACTGTTCTTTATAAGGAAGGATCGCTTCATCTACTGCATCCGCCAGTGTTTTCCTCTGCAGTTTAGAAAGGTCCATTTTAGAAAAAGAAAATAGCATTTCCTTCGCCTGCTTTTGCAGGCCATCTTTATCTTCTTGATTTTCCGTCTGTTCCTTAAAAGCCTGCATCTGTAAGAGGGCTTCATTATAATTCTTTTTCTGCAGATGTTTCTTTTCGGTAATGATCTTTTTTCTTTTTTCTTCCAACTGTTTGACCTCTTGCCATTTCTGATTTAAATAGAGGCGGATTTCCTTAAAAACAGCTACATCTAAAAAGAAAATTTTTGATAGCTCCTGCAGTTTTTTTATCTCTTCTCTTATCTGATAATAAGGCTTTCTTTTTCTGTTTTGCGCAATCAGTTCCTGCAAATACTCGTGAAGCTCATTTTTAAACATTGCGCTTCCCTGTTCTATAAGCAAATCTCTTTTAGGAAATACCCTGTGAATCTGTTCGTTCATTCTTTGAACAAGGTTCTTTTTAGCCAGCGCGAAAAAAGGAACTTCCATCGCTTTTTCTTTGTATGCATGCAGTTTTTTTATCAAATGTCTGATCATGACAGCTTCTTTATACATCTGGCAATACTGCTGTTTCTTTTCCATTAGAAAATCAATAGAAATAAAGTCGGGGTCCTCCATCGCATTAAGCTCTTTAGAGAACTGGTCTATTTCCTCTTTAACGACAGCTAAGTCATTATCGAGCTTTTCCATAGAATATCGAACCTGTTCGGGAAGAAAATTTTTCAGACATCTAGCTTCGTTAATAATCGAGCTGTATTCCTCCCATAGAGGTTTTCGCACTGCTTCGGCAAGCAGCGTCTTGAATAAATCTAAAGCCAGCTCCTTAGCTTCCCAGAACACCTGATAATTCGGTTTCTTTTCCTGCACTATCTGCTTCATGGCAGAAAAGAGATAATGCAACTTTTCTTCAGGTGTAGAAAAGCGTTTAATTTCCAAAATCAATGATTGTTCTTTCATAGGCCTTGATTGATGTATGTTCATAAGCAAAAGCATTATGTGTTAAGTTATTAAATTAAAGCAAAAGAGTTTTTCTGAAAAGGACTATTGCACAGAAAAAAAACCTTAATATCCCTGCTCGTAATCCTGCAGAATATATTCCCTTGTCCTGTCTATATCGATTTCATCAAGATTCATCCATCGAAAATAAGGCTCTCTTTTGAACCAGGTAAACTGTTTCTTAACATAATGGCGCGAGACCTTTTTAAATTCTGTGACAAAAGTATCCCAATCCTCCTGCGTTTGCGGCGAATGAAGAAATTCTAAGCATTGCTTATAACCGATTGCCTGAGAAGCGGAAGGATTGTTTTCCAAGCCTTTTTCCTGTAAGAACCTCACTTCATCAAGAAGCCCTTTTTCCAGCATCTGGTCACAGCGCATTTCTACTAAAGGATATAAAATTTCCTTGGGATAATGGATGAACCAGCATCGAAAATCATAATACCCCTGCGGCTGTTGTTCGGGCTTGGGAATTTTGCTTACCGGCTGTTCTGTTATCGTAATTATTTCCAGGGCACGGATAATTTTTTTCTTGTCATTTTCATCTATTGTTTTCGCATATTCCGGATCGATCAT
>CAZULH010000145.1:493-2871 GCA_964621105.1 uncultured bacterium | reverse complement strand
GGCGCAGGATGGCTCTATTGTAAAAATTGCTAACTTCGGCCAATCTTTTGACAGCTTGAAAAATGATAAGTATTATCTGCATTATTTAAGTAAAACAAAAGATCAGCCTACAGTTGTTATCGCCATTTTACGACAGTCCGGAGCTAATACAGTCCAAGTTATCAACTCGATAAAAAACCTGCTGCCGACAATACAAAAACAGATGCCTCCATCCTTGGAAATTCATCATGTCTTCGATCAGTCCGATACCATTATGGAAAGTGTTGACGATGTTAAGATCACCTTAATTATCGCGTTTGCATTGGTCGTCTTTATCATTTATGTTATCTTAGGCAAGCTTTTTGATACCATTATTCCTTCCATAGCCCTTCCCATGTCGATTTTCGGCACTTTTTCGATTATGTATCTCTTAAATTACAGCATAGACATCATCTCTTTAATGGCATTGACATTATCGATCGGCTTTCTTGTCGATGATGCTATTGTCGTTTTAGAAAATAACGTCCGTCACGTCGAGCTGGGGAAAAAGCCGTTTGAAGCCTCCATCGAAGGATCAAAAGAGATCAGCATGACTATCGTCTCCATGACGATGTGCCTGGTCTCCGTTTTTATTCCCATGCTTTTTTTAGGAGGGATCGTCGGTAAGTTGTTTAGAGAGTTTGCCGTAACAATTGTTGTCGCCGTTTTATTTTCAGGTATTATCTCCTTATCGTTAACCCCTCTTTTATCCAGCAGGTTTATCCCTCCCCGTCAAGAAAAAGGCGCGCGTAAAAAGAAGGGGATGGAAAAAATTTCCGACTGGATAAATGATAAAATGCTCGAGTTTTACAAAAAATGTCTTAATTGGGTTTTGCATCATAGAAAAACAACCTTGGCCATCGGAGCCGTTTGCGTATACGGTTCCGTTCATTTTTTAATTACCCTTCCGAAGGATTTTCTTCCTGACCAGGACGCTAGTTTTATTCAGGGGTGGACGCAAACACAAGACGGAATCTCTCCTTTTCAAATGGCCAGATATCAACAAAGCATTTCCGAAGTACTCCTTAAAGATCCTGCAGTAGAGTTTCTGGTTTCCGTTGCTTCAAACTCAAAAGACAACCAGGGACAGGTATTTATCAAACTTCTTCCATATAAAAAAAGAGGCCCTATCCAGGGAGTTATCGACAGGATGATGAAAAATGTTTCTGCTCTTGCCGGAGCCAACACCTATTTATCAACTCTTCCTCTTATCAACTTACAGGTAGGAACTCAGGCAAAAGCCCTTTATCAGTATTCCCTTACAGCCATCGATCAGCAAGAACTTAATCACTACGGCGAAACATTGGCCAATAATTTAAAATCTCAGTCCGGCTTTACGCAAATATCTACAGACTTGGAGATTGATCAGCCTCAATTACAGATGAAAATCAATCGCGACAGAGCTTCCGATTTAAATATTTCTGCTTATGATATTGAATCTCTTTTAATGTTCGCGTATTCCGATAAAAAGATCTCCACCATTCATGCTGCCATCAACCAATATGACGTTATCATGGAAACTCTTCCCTCATATTACAAAGACCCTCATATGACATCTCAACTATTTGTACGTTCAAAAATTAATAAGCTTGTTCCTTTAAAAGAAGTAGTAGATATGACAGAAACCGTCGGCCCCCTTTCCGTTAACCATTTAAACGGGCTGCCTTCGGCTACCATTTCCTTTAACTTACAAGGCATTCCATTAGGAGAAGCGGTCAATACACTAGAAACTGTAGCTACCAACACTCTTCCTCCAACTATTACAGGAAAAGTGCAGGGTACGGCCGATGTATTTAAAGACTCATTTACCAATCTCTCCTTTTTATTTGTGATTACGATCTTTGTGATCTATGTCATACTGGGCATTCTATACGAGAGCTTTATCCATCCGCTCACAGTTATGAGCACTCTTCCTCCCGCTATTTTGGGAGGGTTATTTTCTCTCTTTATCTTTGGCGAGACTTTATCCTTATTCTCTTTTGTCGGCCTGATCATGTTAATCGGCATCGTTATGAAAAACGGTATTATGATGGTCGACTTCGCCAATGCCAAACGCATAGAGGAGCAAAAATCGATTTTCGATGCCATTTATGAAGCCTGTCAGATCCGTTTCCGTCCGATCATGATGACCTCTTTTGCCGCTATTATGGGGGCTGTGCCCATTGCCACCGGCATCGGAGGCGCTTCCGCTACCAGCCGCCAGCCTTTGGGTATTGCTGTTGTAGGAGGCTTGATCATCTCTCAAATTTTAACTTTAATCCTAACTCCGGTCATCTATTATTATATGGAAAGCTTCCAGGAATGGATTAAGTCTAAAAGGCATAAGAATCAGCCTTCTCAAAACTGATAAAACTCTATAT
>CAZULH010000145.1:0-483 GCA_964621105.1 uncultured bacterium | reverse complement strand
AATATTTTTTATTATTATCATCCCTTTTAAATCTACAGTAAAATATTAGTCATATTAAAAACTGATATTTCAACATTAATATGACTACAATAATAAGAAAAATTTCAGAAACAATAACCATGCATGCTCTTGAGCATCAAGCTAAAGTTGCAACAAAAGAACTGCAAAGCCTTCTCTATTATGAACCGATAAATCCAATAACGCTATTTCAGCTCCTGCAACGTGGAGGACATCCAGACATAACCGGAGATAATTCTGCTTTTACTTATCTCCATATTTTTTCCTATTCCCCTTATCCCGTGATAGTTGAACTTCTATTAAATAAAGGGGCAGACCCTAATAAACAGGGTGATAAAAAAACACAAGCCTGTCATCGCGCTTTCAGGCCACCTGCATGAGAACAGCGGAAGACAGGACAGGATTGGCAGGACAGACATAGTCAATCCAGGCCCTTTTGGAATACTTATTGAGCTTTAGTCTCAA
>CAZULH010000144.1:0-2879 GCA_964621105.1 uncultured bacterium | reverse complement strand
TTCTTAAACCTATTTGTTAATTCAAAAAGGCTATTTTTAGTTAAAAAATAGCCTGTAAACTTAAATAATTCTTTTTATGACCGCTTAGCCCCATATTTGGAACGGCTTTGCTTGCGGTCTTTGACGGCGCCACAGTCTAATGCCCCCCGTACGATGTGGTATCGTACTCCGGGTAGGTCTTTGACTCGGCCTCCGCGTACTAGAACAATACTATGTTCCTGTAAATTATGACCTTCTCCTGGAATATAGGCAATGATTTCCTGTCCGTTGGAAAGTTTTACCCATGCAACCTTTCTAAGAGCTGAGTTAGGCTTTTTCGGTGTTTTCGTTTTCACTTGCACGCAAACTCCACGTCTATGAGGACATTTCTTCAAAGCAGGGGATTTTGTCTTCTTTTTCGTCTGTTTTCTCCCATGTCGAATTAATTGGCTGATTGTCGGCATTTAAAGTTCTCCATAAAAAGGTTATTCTTGTGAAGAAATATATCGGAAAAACGGATTTATTTGCAAAACATTTTGTGAAAGAAGCATTTAGAATTATTTTTGTAATGAATAGCGTAATAGGTAAAATTTTTTAAAAAAGGCTCTTTTGCTCTTTCAGGGAACAGTTTTAGATATATATAAAACTAATCTTCCATAGTTAATTACAGTTAATTTAATAATAATTAAAATTAATATTGAATATTTTAAAAATATTAATTATACTCCCTTATAGGGGGAGGAAAGTCGGGTTGAAGCTTACGACGCTAAGTTTGGCTTTTTGAAGATACCTTTTGACTTATTCCCCCGTTTTTTTTTGAGGAAAGGGAATGAAAAAATATATCCGTTTTAGTCTCTTGCTCTTGTTTATACCTCTTCAGATCTTTTGCCAGTATGAGCCGCTTAAAAAAGCCGATATTCCGCATATCACTTACCTTTTCTTTCAACAACATGTTGAAAATAAGGAACTTAATGACAAAATCATTAAAAGATGGTTTAAACTCTATATCGATTATTTGGACGGAGCTAAAATTTATTTTTTAGAAAATGAGATCAATGGCTTTTTACAGTTGGATTCTAAAACAGCGAAAGCCTCTGTAAGAAAAATATCTAAAGGGGACTATTCCGATTTTGAAAAAATCCAAAAGGTTTTCTATAAGGCTGTCGAACGATCGAAAAAGTTTAGAGAAAATAATATAAGCTATTTATTTTCAAAAACTCAGTATGCTCATATCAAGCTTAATTTTGATGGATATGCCAAAAATGAAAAAGAACTGAACCTGCGGCAGAAACAATATTATGAAAGCTTTTTTTATAAGCAGCAATCTCATTGTAATTTAGCCGATCAGGCTAAAAAACAAAAGGTTGCGGCCCTAATCCATAAAAAATTACTGCATTTTGAACGTTTGCACGATCCTTCTTCGGAACTTTATGAACATCAACTGGTGTTGGGCATAGTCAAATCCTTTGCCAAAAGCCTGGACGCCCATAGCGCTTTCTTTAGTAATGATGAAGCCTTGGAAATGAGGAAAAGCTTAGAAAAAGAATATGAAGGGCTGGGGATTGTTCTGATTGAAAGTGTTGATGGTGTAATGGTTACGGATGTTATTAAAAATAGCCCTGCCGATTTTAGCAAACAAATCGCTGTTTCTGACCTTTTAGTACAGATAGATAAGGAAAATATTGAAAGTTTCAGCTTTGAAGAGGTGATGAAAAAGCTGAAAAAACAAAAAGTACAAGCACAGGTCTTATTGGGCTTTCTCTCAAAAGATGGATATAAAGAAGTTCTATTAAAATGGGAGCCGATTACCTTAAATGAAGATCGTCTCAGTTACTCCTATGAAAAAACGCAAGACGGATTGGTCGCCCAGCTGACATTAAAGTCTTTTTATGAGAACTCCAAAGGCGTTACAAGCGAGCAGGATATTCGCTTTGCTATAGAAGATCTGATGAAAAAAGGTAATATTCAGGGAATTGTGATCGATATGCGGGAAAATGCCGGCGGCTTTTTAAGTCAGGCAATCAAGGTGGCCGGGTTGTTTCTTTCCAATGGAGTGGTTGCTGTGTCCAAATATTCCAATGACTATAAAAGATATCTGCGGACGATGGGCAGTAAACCTCTGTTCCAGGGCCCTCTAATCCTGCTGACCTCCAAACTCTCTGCGTCAGCTGCGGAAATTGTCGCCCAGGCCCTTCAGGACTATGGGGTCGCTGTAATCGTAGGGGATGAAAGGACATTTGGAAAAGGCTCTATCCAATATCAGACGGTAACGGATGACTCCCACCCATACTTTTATAAGGTGACCGTAGGGAAATATTTTACGGCTTCGGGCAAATCTACCCAAATTGAGGGCGTACGGGCGGATATTGTTGTTCCCAGCGCTTACCATAGCTACGAATTTGGTGAAAAATATCTGCAGTATCCTCTAAAAGCCGATCGTATTTACTCTTTTTATCACGATTCTTTGGAAGATTTGGATATGCGTACAAAAAAATGGTTTCAAGAGCATTACCTTCCCTATCTGCAAAGACCTGTTTCCGTTTGGAAAGAAATGCTTCCTCTCTTAAAAGAAAGAAGTATGCTTCGCATATCGGAAAATGAGGAGTTTCAAAAATTTCTCCATCAGGACGAGAAACCGTCCCAAGATGTCCAGATGCAGGAAGCCATGGAAATTTTAAAGGATATGATCCGGATTTCTAAAGAGCTGCAATCATAAGAAAAACTATTGCAGAAAAACTCGTTTCTTATTATCTTCATACACATATTTTTAAGGCTAGATAGCTCAGATGGTAGAGCAGAGGACTGAAAATCCTTGTGTCGCCGGTTCAATTCCGGCTCTGGCCACCACTTTTTTATTCTTGCTAAATAAACATTTCACGATGAATCATAACTTCTTTTTT
>CAZULH010000143.1:0-2902 GCA_964621105.1 uncultured bacterium | reverse complement strand
TCCTGAATGGCTTTTATTTCTATTTCCTGAAACATCAAAAGCCATTGCTGCAGACGATCAACGACAAACTGCATAGTAAAAGGCTGCAGGCTCCACGATTTAAAAGGTTCTCTTTGCAAAAAAACACCTGTTGTTTCGGTAATGATAGCATCAAATTCTTTTGCTTTCTCACTTGCCATGGGATTCTTTTCTTGTATTGCTGGATCCTCAGCTAAGGACCGAAATTCCAAAAGGTCTTTTATAACTACCATAAGAAAAAAATCACCCATTTCTTTGTAAACGAAAAGTGTTGTTTCAATCATAGGCGTAAGTTTTTGCTTTAAGGCTTCATTTTCTAGAGCGGCTGTTTCCTGTAAGAGCCGGTCTTTTAAATTTATAATAGACTCATATGTTAAATGAAAAAGATCGGTGAGTTTTTTTAATTCTGGATGGATTGTTGTTAAATCACTGAGTGTTTTTGCTAAAAATAACAAGGCGGCTTCTAATGTCTGTTCATGTAAAAGTTGGTTGTTGTTTAAGCATCGCAGGCGGTTTCCAATAAAGCCTTCACCTAATTGTTGAATTGTACTTTTTGTAAGTGGAATATACGTAAAGGGTACTTGATTCAGCTTAGCAAATTTAGGGGAAAAAATTTCGGGAAAAAGAATAATCATCATAGATGCTGTCAGTCCCCTGATATCGGTGATATCTGAACTGGGTCCAAAATGACGCGTTATGTTCCAATAAGGATATTCCATAGTTGGTGAGACGGAAGGGTATTTTCCCATACGCTTATTGAAATCTGCTGTATCATGCGACTCTGCTAAACCGAAATCGCATAGAACTGGATGAATGTTATGATTTTTAAATAAAATATTATTAATGGACAGATCTCCATGACGGTAGCCGGAATCATGTATTTGTTTCACGGCTTGGCTAAGCTGAAGAAAAAAGGCTAAGCTCTTTTCCATAGTATCTAAAAGTAGCTGGGGCGAGTCTATGAAGGGCTCGTAGCTTTCCATTACATTATGTAAGGATAAAGAATAAAGAGGCTGCAGCCACTCACATTTTTTTTCATTGGCTTTCCCTTTAAATTCACCTAACAGCAGCGGCGGTTCCATGAGATGTGGACTCGTTAAAGTAGAAGCATAAATAAGTTGATGGATTGCAAACTCATGCTGAACACGTCTGATATATCTTTCATCTCGAACGCGTATAAGGGCCATTGCTTCTATAGAAAAATGATTTTGAAAAAAGTCGATTGTCCATAAATGAACGCTTTTTACTTTTTTCATGCTGCCCGTAGCTATGTGTTTATTTTTCACATGAGGGAATAAAGTAACGATATTGACTCGTGCTTCGATATTTTTATACCAAAAACTGAGGCCTAGGTCTGGGTCTCTTTTATGCATGCGAACCCATGTAGGAGAAGCTTTCATTTTCGTTGTGATGTCCCTAATTTGATGTGCATATCTAGAGATTAATGAATATGAAAAATCAGAATATTTTCGTGTAATCTGCTCAATAAGAGGATCTGTAGAAAAAATTTGCACACAAGCAGGAATAGATGCAGCCATAAAACTATTACATTAGTATAAACGGGGACATGATGAAGAATTTTTCGGTTTTATTGCAAAGATTTTATTCATCATCTTTGGACGATACTAAAATCTGCCGAGGCTTGCTGCCGATCTGCGGGCCGATAATGCCGTTGTCTTCCAGTTCATCCATTAAGCTTGCAGCGCGCGCATAGCCGATTTTTAATTTTCGCTGCAGAAAAGTAGTGGAAGCATTTTTTGTTAAAAATACCAGGTCTAAGGCCTTTTCATAAAGAGCATCTTTAGGTTCAATGTCATGGGCATCGAGTTTTTTTAAAGCGTCAAAGGACGGAATCAAATAGGAAGTAGGTGTTTTCTGACAGATGGTCTCAATGATTTTATTGATGTCGTCATCGCTGATATAAGCGCCTTGTGCCCGAACAAGATGGGAAGAGCCCGGAGGAAGAAAAAGAAGGTCTCCGTTTCCAAGAAGGCTTTCTGCTCCTGTTTCATCTAAGATAATCTGTGAGTTGATACGGCTGGCGACCTTAAAGGCAATACGGGAAGGGAAGTTCGCTTTGATAATACCTGTAATAACTTCGCGGGAAGGACGCTGTGTAGCTAAAATAAGATGGATGCCGACAGCTCGCGCCATTTGGGCAATACGGGCGATCGGTGTTTCCAAATCGGCGCTTGAGACCATCATAAGATCGGCAAACTCATCGATCAGCATGATAATAAGAGGCATTTTTTCAGGGATGGTGTCTGGATATTCCGCTTCGAGCTTCGGATGTATTTTTCGATGATTGAAGGCGGTGATATTTCTCAGGGCCAAATGTTTTAATATGTCATAGCGCGTCTGCATCTCTTTGACCAGCCACTGCAGGGCGGCATAGGCGCCATGCGCTTCAGTGATGACAGGAGCGATCATGTGGGGAAGGTTGGAATATTGCGTTAACTCCACTTTTTTGGGATCGATCATCATCAGTTTGACCTCATCAGGATGGGCATTCATTAAAATGGACATGACAATCGTGTTGATACAGACTGATTTTCCCGATCCTGTTGCTCCGGCAATAAGACAGTGAGGCATTTTGGTCAGGTCGGCGGTGACATATTCGCCGGTAACGGTTTTACCCAATAGCATGGGAATCACATACTTTTTTTTCTGCTCTTTGTAATGAAAAAGCATTTCCTTAAAGCTGACTTCCTGGGGGTATAAGGAAGGGATTTCTACACCTACGGCTGCCTTTCCGGGAATAGGCGCGATAATACGGATAGATTTGGCCTGCAGGTTTAAGGCGATATCGCTTTCTATCGCTTTTATTCTCTGCACTTTTACACCTACAGCCGGATGGACCTCAAAGAGAGTGATTGTAGGGCCG
>CAZULH010000142.1:0-2907 GCA_964621105.1 uncultured bacterium | reverse complement strand
CTCTCACATCCGTACGCTTCTATTAACCTTTTTCTATCGGCATATGCCGGCGCTTGTCGAGCAAGGGTTTATCTATATTGCCCGTCCTCCTCTATATCGTGTGAAAAGAAAAAAGGATATTCAGTTTATCCACAGTGAAAGAGAGATGGACGAACATTTATTAAAGTTGGGAATATCCGATGTGTTAATCCGTTCACAAAAAGACAAGGAATCCCTTGATCAGGAAAGGGTCTCTGCTTTAATGAAGATTATTCTGGAAGTGGAATCTTTTATAGCGGCTGTCGAAAGAAAAGGAATTCCGTTCCGTGAGTTTTTATCAGCAAGAAGAGAGGACTTGAAACTTCCTCAATTTTTAGTGACATTGGGCGATGCGACAAGGTTTGTATACACCGAAGAAGATCTGGTAGAACTGAAAAAAGAAGAAGAGGAAATTCAAAAAGAGAAGCATGAAGAAAAATTACAGGCAATTGAGGAAGAAGAGCAAACGGAAGAAGATAAGAAGTTCCGTCCCAAAAGCCTGCCGGTTATTGAAATATATGATTCCAAGATGCTCGTTAATTTAGAAGAAAAACTTTCAGGGTTTAATTTACATTTAGAGCAGTATTTAACTGCAGCCGGTCATTTATTTACCATTCATCATGAAAATGATCAGGAGATGGAAGTATATACCCTTAAGGAAGTGATCGATTTTCTAAGAATTAACGGGAAAAAGGGAATTGAAATACAGAGATATAAGGGTCTCGGTGAGATGAACGCCGATCAGCTGTGGGAGACGACGATGGATCCGGAAAAACGGACATTGGTTCAAGTACAGCTCTCGGATGCCATTGCTGCCGATAAAATGTTTTCGATGCTTATGGGGGAAGATGTCGCTCCAAGACGGGCATTTATTGAACAGCATGCTCTGTCAGTGAAAAATTTAGATGTTTAGTGCGCTCAAGATAAGGAGTACAAAAAAGTATGAGTTACACAAAAGGTGAAATGATTCTTCCTCGAAATGTAGAAGAAGAAATGAAGGAGAGTTATCTCCGGTATTCGATGTCGGTGATTATATCGCGAGCACTGCCGGATGTAAGAGACGGATTAAAGCCATCGCAGCGGCGGATTTTATATGCGATGAAACAGTTGAATCTATCTCCCGGTGCCAAACATCGAAAATGTGCAAAAATTTCCGGAGACACATCCGGTGACTACCATCCTCATGGTGAAACGGTTATTTATCCTACATTGGTAAGGATGGCACAGGATTGGAACTTAAGATATCCGTTAATTGAGGGGCAGGGAAACTTCGGCTCGATCGATGGAGATCCGCCTGCGGCCATGCGTTATACAGAGGCAAGACTGCGGCATGCGGCCATGCATCTGATGGAAGATCTGGATAAAGAAACGGTAGACTATGTCCCTAACTACGATGAGACAAAAAAAGAACCTGTTGTTTTTCCTTCAAAAATACCGAATCTTTTATGCAACGGTTCTTCAGGTATTGCTGTGGGAATGGCGACCAATATCCCTCCTCACAATATGCTGGAGCTGATTAATGCGACACTTTTAGTTTTAGGCAATCCGCAAACTTCGATCGAAGAGATATTGGAAGTGATGCCTGGTCCTGATTTTCCAACAGGAGGCATTATCTGCGGTCACAAAGGCATTAAAGAGGCCTTTTATACAGGAAGGGGCAAGCTGCTTTTGCGCTGCCGTCTGGATGTAGAGGAAAAAGCTTCCGGCAAACAGGCAATTGTAGTTACGGAAATTCCTTATAACGTGAACAAATCCCATTTGATAGAACAGATTGCCCAGCTGGTAACAGACAAGGTTATCCCCGGTATTTCTGATATCCGCGATGAGTCGGATAAAGACGGTCTTCGCGTTGTATTTGAATTAAAACGAGGGGAGATCCCTGATGTAACGATCAATCAGCTGTATAAGTTTTCTACCCTGCAGGTAACGTTTGGAGCGAATATGCTGGCCCTCGACAAAGGCCTGCCTCGTACGATGAATATCAAGCAGATGATACAGCCATGGATCGATCATCGCATGGAAGTGATCAGAAGAAGAACGCGCTATGAATTGAAAAAAGCGGAAATGCGCGCGCATATTTTGTCGGGTTATTTGAAAGCGCTTGATAATTTGGATGAAGTTGTCAAACTCATTCGAGCATGCTCTAGCAAAGAGACGGCAAAAACAGAGTTAATGACCCGATTTTCTTTAACGGAGCGTCAGGCAAGTGCTGTCTTGGATCTGCGCCTCTATCAGTTAACGGGAATGGAAAGGGAAAAAATTGAAGCGGAATATCAGGAGCTCTTGAAAAAAATAGAACATTATAAAGCTATTTTGGCATCGGAAGAAATGGTTAAAGATATCATTCGGGAAGAACTTACCGAGATCGCCTCTGTTCATAAATCGCCGAGAAGAACACAGATCATTGCAATGGAAGGCGAATTCCAGATGGAAGATCTGATTGCGGATGAACAGGTGATCATTGCTATTTCTGAAGATGATTATATCAAACGCATGCCTATTTCTGCCTTTAGGGAGCAGAGAAGAGGCGGCCAGGGAGTGATCGGAATTGATATGAAGAGAGAGACAGATGCGTTGAAAAACATCTATGTCGCTTCTACCCATGATCATTTAATGATCTTTACAACGGCCGGTCGCTGTTATTGGCTGAAGGTATGGCAGATACCTGAAACGGGAAGAAGGTCGAAAGGAAGGCCTCTTGTTAACCTTTTGGGCAGTCTGCAGCAGGATGAAAAAATAACGGCTGTATTGAAAGTAAAATCTTATGAGGAAAAGGCTTGTATCCTTATGATAACGGAAAAAGGCGTTGTTAAGAAAACAGAGCTTTCTGCTTACAGCAATATCCGTAAAAAAGGGATCAATGCGATTAAGATCGATGAGGGAGACAGT
>CAZULH010000141.1:0-2932 GCA_964621105.1 uncultured bacterium | reverse complement strand
GGCCGTTATACCTGCTCTTTTCAAATTCAAAAGCTAAAGGTAAGAGAACATGTTCAATAAAGGAAAAATTTATATTCTTGCCATATTAGCTTCTTTGCCTGTATGGCTTGCGCTTGGATTTATCGGCATGCAGATCCATGACCATTTTCAACAAGGAGACCTCCTTTTTCAAACAGAAAAAGCAGCTCTCCTATCTATGCCTATAAGAAAAAATTATTACCAATCGATGGACAAACAGGAACTTTGTCCTTATGAACTTCTCGCCGATCAGCTCGCTAATTTTCCCCTGCTGCAAGAAGAAAAACAGAACCTGCAAAAAGTTCTGCAAACACAGGCCTTTTCCCAGAATGATGTTTTACAAAAAAGATTGCATTTTATTAATACCAATCAGATCAAATTAATAAACATTCAAAATGACTATCGGCTAGACCATCCTGTTGCAATGAATAAAAATGATCTCAAAAAATTGTTGTCTTTTTTAGAACATCACCATCCTCAATATTATTTAACCCATTTATCCATAAAAAATGACGAGCAGTATTTGATTGTTAATTTTTCTTTAGCTTCGCCATCGATAAAGAGAGAATTATGAAAAAATTATTTATTATCCCTGTTTGTATATATTTATTAACGGCCTGTTCGAAACAGGAGCGGGAAGAGCCTTTTCAGCTATCTTGCATTCAAATTATTGATAGAAAGGGTTTGGCCGAAACAATCAGCTCTAAACCAAGGCTGGATAAATTTCAAAATACCGATTTTTCTTCTCCTCAGCCCTATCAGCAGGTTTTGCGGGTATATGCAAAAAATAAGGAAAATAAAAATCTGTCGATGATCACTACCTATCATCCTAACGGACAGCTTTGGCAGTATCTTGAAGTATTGGACGGCCGTGCCCATGGACAGTTTAAGGAGTGGTTTGTCAACGGACAGCTGCGTATTGAAGCGCGTGTGATCGGCGGACCGGCAGATTTATCCGTAGCATCAAAAAAACAATGGCTCTTCGATAAAACCTGCATAGTCTGGGATGAAAATGGCCTTAAGCTTTCGCAAATGCAATATGAAAACGGCTTATTAGAAGGAGATTCCTTTTATTACTATCCTACAGGGGAGCTAAAAAAAACCATTCCCTATCATCAGGGAAAAATTCAGGGAAAAATGATCGAATACTATCCTTCACACAATATTTCTTTTTGTGCGGAATATGAGAATGATCTTTCCCACGGACAAAAAATCAAGTACGACCAAGATCAGCATCTTTTATATAGAGAAACGTACTCTTTTGGACTTTTACATGAAGCAAAATATTATTCCCTTAAACAAAGCTTAATTGCAGAAATTCATAAGGGATACGGCCATCAAGCACATTATTCCCAGCAGGGAAACGTTATTCAACTTTCTGAATTTCAAAAAGGCAGGCTCGAAGGCGCTGTTCAAATCTTTTCTGAAAAAGGAGAGCTGTTAAAAGAATACCATGTTAAAAATGCAAAAAAACACGGGGAAGAAATTGAATATTTCTCAAAAGAAGAGCTCTCTTTTGACCTAACCTTTTCCTCAAAAAAATACTACCCCAAAATCTCTCTTTATTGGGATGAAGACATGATCCATGGGATTGTGAAAACATGGTATGACAACGGACAGCTTGAATCACAAAAAGAAACCGCCAAAAATAAAAAGAGCGGAACCTCCTGCTCTTGGTATCGAGACGGCCATCTGATGTTAATTGAAGAATATGAAAACGATGTTCTTCTCAAGGGGTCTTATTATAAACCTAATCATCCTGAGCCGATTTCAACGATCTTTGACGGCAATGGTATTGCCACTTTGTATAATAGCGACGGTACTTTTCTAAGAAAAGTGCGTTATCAAAAAGGTTTTCCTCTCGAAGAGTAACCAACTCACTGTTGAGGCTGTTGCTGCTGCTGGTTGTTTTGCTGCTGCTGCTGCGCAGCATTACAAAATTTATTGCCGGGACAGCCATTAGCAGGAACCGTAGAGCCCGGAGAGATCGTCGAACAAATAGAAAACAAGTCTCCGCTAGGACATCTCCAAATAACAGTAAAAGGAGTTAAGGATACTCCGGAAGAAAAAACCTCTGATGACAATGACTGAGAGTCCCATCTCTGCTGCTGGCCCGGAACTAGGTCTACTTCACCTAAAAAGGTACTGTTAGCGCCCTGGACAATAGCTGATAATCTGAATACTGAATCATTAACAAGAATTAAGGAATAGGAAAAAACGCTTTTTACACCAAGTAATAAAGCCAAAACAACTAATTTGTATTTCATTCGATATATGCCCATTTTAAATCAATATATCCTAATGGGGATACTACAACATTATGCACTTTTTCGCTACAAAGGTAATTTGTGGACAAGTAATATAAAGGAATAAGCGGGGATTCTTCCATTAATAAATCAAGTGCTTTTTGTAAAAATTCTTTTCTTTTGTTCTTATCTTTTTCTATCTTTGCCGATTCTAAATATTCTTCATATTGCACGCTTTCCCAAAAACTTTTTTTCGATTTTTTTTGAAAAATTTCCAAATAATTAATGGGATCAGGAAAATCAGCAACCCAATTGCATATTGCCAGGTCATATTCACCTTTATTTAATTGGTCATAAAAAACCTTTGTCTCTTCTTTTTCTAGTTCAATATTAATATTAAGCTTTTGTTTCATTTCCTGTTGAAATGCCTGGGCAATAATATGGATATTCTGCGATTGCCCATATAATAATTTCATTGTAATTCCATTTTGATCTGTCCCTAGCTGTATTTTTTTTTGCAGATGCTTATTTTGTAATCCTAAAGAATCAGGCATAAAACTATAAGCAGGAAGATATCTGTCCATAAAAACCTTTTGTACAAATTCTTTTCTGTCAAAACAACTATTGAGTGTTTTTCTAAAGATTTTATCATTAAAACGGTTGGTATT
>CAZULH010000140.1:0-2936 GCA_964621105.1 uncultured bacterium | reverse complement strand
CTGATCTACACCTATGAGTATCTTCCTAATACCAATCTTCCTATTGCAAAATTCACCAGAGATAAAGATAAAATCCTTATCCGAGAATTTTTCCAATACGATGACAGTAATAATCTCATACGAAAAATCGAGGATGATGGCTCTTCTAAAAACGAAAAGGATATTTCCAACATTACCCAAAGGCTAATTACCGATTACAAACTCCGTCAAAAACAGCCTTTCTTGCATATGGTAGAAAGCAAAGAAGAAAAATACTTGGACGATGGAAAAGAAACACTCTTAAACCGTATAGACTATCTTTACGATGATCATGGAAATCCTTACGTAGAGATCCATTTCGATACCCAAGGTAAAGAACGCTTTCGCGTAGAAAAACATTATAGCGAAGGCGGAGAACTTCTTTCTGAGAAAAACCCTCTAGATCAGCATACAAACTACACTTATGATAGAAGAAGCAATTGCATAGAAAAAAAGACCTTTGCCGGTCAAACCATTGTAAACAACTATGATCTGCAAAAACGTTTAAATAAAACCACGACTATAGGAAAAGATGATCTTTCCCATACGACACAATATCAATATGCATTCGATGAAAAGCCCGTCGTTATAATCGATCCGTTTAAAAATAGCACAAAACACCAATATGACCCTGTTTTCAAAGAAAAAACCATAACTGAATATCCTGAAATTCTCACAATTGATGATAAATTAGAAAAAGTTATCATCAAAAATTTCTATGACGAATTAGGTAGGGTTATCTCAGCTACTGATGCAAACGGCAATACCACCCACTATGAGCTTAATGCCTACGGCTCAGTTATAAAAAAAACATATTCAAATGGATCTGTTGAAATCTATCGCTATTATCCTGACGGCAACCTGCAATCCCATATAAATACCGATGGGTTAAAGACCGTATATACCTATGATGTTTTGAATCGCACAATTACAAAAGCCTATTATCATAATAATACCAAGCTCTCAGAAGAGTTTTTTACCTATAATAGTTTTAACCTTCTTTCCTATACAGACAAAGAAGGCTATATCACCCGCTATGCATATGACAAAGCTGGAAGAAAAAGTAAAAAGACCCTTGAAAACAGCAGCATTGAATATCGATATGATTCTTTAGGAAGATTATCGGAAATTATTAAAGGTAATGCTTATAAAATTGTCTATCAAAGAGATCTGTTAGATCGCATCACAGAAGAAAACATCGAAAATCTCTTTGAAAAAGTTTTAAAAAAAACAACCTATACATATGATGAAGCCGGAAATCAAACATCCATAATCAAAGAAATTAACGGTCAAGAATCGGAAGAAAGCTTTACGTACAATTCTTTTAATCGATTAACATCTTATAGAGACCCTTTAGGTAATATTACAAAAACCTCCTACAGCGAAAGATTCTTAGACAAGCTTAACCGCTTTGTCCTGCAAGTTAAAAAAATAGATCCCGATAACAGACAAGCAGTCACTACTTATGATGTGTTATCGAGAAAAACAAAAGAACATGTAGAAAATCCGGACGGAGAAATAATCGCATCCCAAAAGTTTACTTATGATCCTGCAGATAATCTCATCCTTCGAAAAGAGGATGTCTATCAGGGATCCGAGTATTGCAAAAGCCTGTATATAAAATGGACATACAACAATCAAAATCGAATAGAAACCGAACATAAGGCATGGAAAAGTTCTGATGAAAGAATTTCTTTCTTTCAGTATCAACCATCAGGACGATTAAGAACAAAAACCCTTCCAGATGGGACAAAGCTAAATTACAGCTATACACCCATGGGTTATGTCAAAGATTTGCAATCTTCCGACCAATCCATCGATCAGGTTTTTAATTACGACAGGTCCGGCAACATCCTTTATGCTCAAGACAAAGTCCAAAATACCTCTTTCGAAAGAATAGTAAATGCCTTCGGCAACATTATTGAAGAGACCTTTTCCAATGGAGCTATAATCAAAAGAAGTTATGACGGATTACAAAGATGCACACGGCTGGATATTTCCGATCAGGACTACATCACCTATGAATATGATTCCTTATATCTAAATAAAGTCTCCCGCTTTTCCCAAAACAGATCCCTATATACTCATACTTATAATTCCTCTGATCTAAGCGGCAACATCTTATCCCAGTCCTTAATCAATAACCTTGGAGAACTTTCCTTTGCATATGATGCTAAAGGCAGAAAAACGCATATCGAAAGCGATAATTTCCATCAGTTTTGCCAATATGACAACCAAGATAACTTAACAGCTCTTCAGACCGATGACATCTACACTCAATATACCTATGATGATCTCGATCAGCTAATCGATGAAAAAAGCTCCATGCAAACCAATCGATATCAATTTGATTCCGTCTATAACCTCATAGAAAAAAATGATGAAGCAACTTCTATTAACAACCTCCATGAACTGCAAAATCTGGGAAATACCGAATGTCAATATGATCAAAGAGGAAACCTTATCTCTAAAAAAACCTCTATACAAACATGGCATTATCAGTACGATGCACAAAACAGACTTACAGAAGCTTCAAATGGATATACCAAGCTCACGTTTCAATATGACGCTATAGGCCGAAGACTTTCTAAAAACGTATTCGGCTTTTCCCATAATCAATGGGAAAAAATCTCTAATGAAAACTACCTCTATAATCACAAAGATGAAATCGCAGCTTTCAATCAGCAAGGTATATTTCAACTAAAGGTTCCCGGAATAAATATCTATTCCCCCGTAGCCATAGAACTGGAAGAACATCTTTATGCACCTATAATTGACATACAGGGCAATATTGCACGATTGATCGATACAAATGACCACTCTGTCATTAAAAACGAATACACGGCCTTTGGAAGCCCCATAAGGGCCAAGGTAGGTGAAGTATTCAATCCATGGGGATATGCCGCTAAAAGAATAGA
>CAZULH010000139.1:0-2949 GCA_964621105.1 uncultured bacterium | reverse complement strand
GATAAGCGCTGCGATAGTCAAAAGGGTCCCTTTTTTTTAAGATCAGAAAAAATAGTCCCAAAGCAAAGATTCCGGCTTATGCTCTAGAAGGCGACGCCGGCCTAGATTTGTTTTCAATTGAGGAAAAAACTATCAAAGTTATAAACCTCCTTGTCCAAAACGGAGCAGATCCTGATGTAGTTAACGAAGAACAAAACACTTCTCTGCATTTGGCATGCGCTAAGGCAACAGGCGATTTTTATTGTTCATTAGTTGAACATCATCATTTTGCTATAGGATTGCAGCGACTTCCGCATCGACGGCATCGAAAGCCGCTGACCGACCGTTTAAAACAGGAAAAAAAAGAACTGGAGGTTAGACAAATTCATTTAGCCAAGCGAATCACGCTCCTAGTTAGAAAAACAAAAAATATTAATGCGCAAAATAAGCTAGGCGAAACACCCCTGCATTGCTGTATATTTGCTAAAATCAATACTCTTTTCCATCTTCTAGCCTATGGCGCCAAGCCTTCAATACAAAATATAAACGGCAACAATCCCATAGATTACATAGATGATATACTGAAAAATGAAGTTATGCTTATGGCTCCTTCTTTTCAAAAAAAAGCTCTCGAACATATTTTACAAAGAAATAAAAAGTTTCTGAAAAAATGGGAAGACGCACAAAGCCCTCAAGCTACCTTGATGGAAAGGGCAGCAGTTAAAGTGGTCCAAGATTTTACGCAGAAAGAATTACCTATTCCAAGAAAGATCCCGGAGAGGGTAGGACGTATCCTGCGGAGCTTTCTTACGGGCGTGGATGAAATTGTTCAAATGCCTTCTTAACATACCCCTGAGACAAATGGGTATATTTATCTGTCGTAGCAATATCTTCATGTCCCAGCATCTCCTGGATTAACCGCAGATCGGCCCCATTTTCCAACAAATGCGTCGCAAAGGAATGTCTCAGCGTATGAGGAGAAATCTCTTTTTCTATCCCTGCTTTTTTCGCATAAAACCGGATCCTCTGCCAGACAGCGATCCGATCTAACTTTTTATTATTCTTAGAGACAAACAGATAGTCATTTTCGTTAGCAGCTTCTTTTCTAAATGTATTTAGATAATGATCGATCGCCTCTATCGCCTTTTTACCGACAGGAACAATCCTCTCTTTTTTTCCCTTGCCGAACACTTTGATCATATCATCATGAATATCGCAGATCCTTACACTGCATAGCTCGGAGACCCGAAGGCCAGTCGCATAAAACAGCTCAAATATCGCCCTGTCACGCGAGCCTATAGGATCATCCTTGGACGGCGCTTCTAAAAGACGAACAACTTCTTCTTGGGTTAAGACATTGGGGAGAAGCTGCCAGATTTTAGGCACATCAAAATACTTGGCGCTATTTTGAGAGATGAAATTTTCTTTTTTTAAAAAACGAAAGAATACCTTAATGGCGACCAGTTTGCGATGAACGCTGGAAGAAGCGTAGTTTTTCGCCTTTAGCTCCTCTAAAAAGGAAAGAATCTCTTCCTCTTTGATCATGTTGATGCAGCTGCAGTTTCTTGTTTTTTCTATATAAGACAAAAAATGTCCGATATCCTGCAAATAAGCTTTTTTCGTATTTTCCGACAAAGCCTTTTCGGAGGTGATATAACTGGAAAAATAATCGACATATTTCTCATGGTCCATACCAGTTTTTATAATTGATAGGTAAAATAGAGAACAGAAAAAAAAGTTTAAACCGAAACGGCTACTGTCTTTGCAAAGAGCTGCGCAAGATGATTTTTTCTATCTTTAATTAGTTGCTGGGTCTCTGTATTGACACGATAAATATCTCTTCCCTTCTTAGCTATCCAGACACCTGTTATAATAGCTAGTCCGATCAAGATATTATAAATCATAAAGAATGCCATTACTAAAGCTAAAGCGCTATAGGCAACAATTCGCACCTTATGATCCTTGATCTCATTAACAACACTTTCTGTAGCATTTTTCACTTTTTCAACCGTTTTATCTCGAATCGTGCAAAACTTTTTCGCAATGGTGTCTCCTTCCACTTTTTGCAAGGAATGACCCGCATAAAGCGTATTGACGACTATCATCATTAAATAGGTCGCTAAAAACATGTCCGTTCCAAATGTCAGAAAAAAAGCGCTGTCTGCCTGCATGCCGACTAACATCATGCTTAAGGCAACTGCTGTAAAAACAACGAATACAAAAGTCAACTGGTTCTTTTTCGTTAGAATTTTTAATTCAGAATTAACTTTTTCTATATTGATAGCTTCTTTATTTTTAATAGATTCGAAAATATCAAACACCATTTTACTTCCAATCAGGTCTTTAAGTTCTAAGATATTTTTCTGAATCAGTTTTTTAGCAACGGCAGTCATTTCTGCTGCAATCTTCGCCTGATCACATTTTTTATCATGTAAAAGCTTTTCAATCGCATGCATTTGAAGGATTTCTTCTTCCGAGAAAAGATGGTTTAAGATGTAGTTTGCTCTTTGATCTTCAGGAAGTTGTTTTAAACCTTCAAAGAAACGGGTTTGAGCACCATTTTTCTGCATTAAAAACTTCATCTTAATCAAGATTAAAAAAACAGAGAATCCAAGTGCCCACGGCAGCAATGAAGAACAGATTCTTGTAGCAAAGAAAAAGACCACTGAAAGTAAAAGCAAGGCGCTAAAAACTTTCGTTTTAAATGCATCCGATATTAAGGCTTTATTATCAAGCTCAACTCCGGTCTTTTCCGCTTCAAAGCCTTCCTGCAATTCCTTCACCCCTAAAAAGGAGCCTAGAAAAACCCCGAGATAATCAGCATTAGGAACGCTGCATCCGTCTAAAAAGTCCATAAGGTCAGCAGAATGGCTGAGCATATCCATAAAGAGCACATGAGGATCAAATTTATAAGAAACTTTCTCTTTGACCTGCGGATCGCCTATATGATCGACTAAAGATCTGTGCTGC
>CAZULH010000138.1:0-2951 GCA_964621105.1 uncultured bacterium | reverse complement strand
GGTCTTTGAAAACCATCAGCTTCTGCCCTGAAAATCCCGAAAATACCTTCCTCATGAAATCGAAACCTATTCATCTATAACCTTGTGCATGGCTTCTGTCTTTCTTACATCCTCTGCAATTTTAGATATTGTTAACGAAATCATCGAATACAATATTCTTCTAAGAGGGTCTGAAGAAGAAAAACAAATATTAAAACTTCATCAAGACATGAAGCAGCTACCTTTAGTCATTCAAAATAGTCCCATGATAGAATTTGCCCGTATGGTCAATGCCTTTCCTCAAGAATATCTTTCTTCTCTTTTAGAAGATATCGAACTTACCCAAAATGATCTTGATAGTTACTTGCGCAATAAAAATCTTTTAGCACTTGACGTCTAAGCTCTCAACAAGATTAACACAATAAAACAACTTGTTAAAAAGAATCTAATTTTGTTTTGACAATAAACCTAAAACCATTTTACCTTTGCCTAATTTATTCAAAATTAGGATAAAAAATGGCTCTAAGGATTTTTTCTCTCTTAATATTATTACAAACACTGATCTTTGCAGAAGCGCCACAACAAGAAGTCTTTCCCCTTTCTACTCATGAACAGATTGCCGGAAAATTTCTAGCTGATGATTATCTTATCGGAAAAATAGTCAGCCCGATTGGGGGCTCTATTTGTTTAAGTCAGATTGATTTAAAGGTAAATGGAGCTCAGGACATATCCATTGGACGTTATTACAATCCAACGCGCATTCCCTCTTCTTTTCATCAAGGTGAAAAAAGGGAACAATATGAGTTATATCAGTATCTAAGCCAAAATTATACAGGATGGAGTATCTATCCCCATTTGCGCCTTCAAGTACAGCAAAGAGGAGCTCGATTAATACTCAGGGTATCCAGACCTGATGGAATGACCATGGATTATCATTTATTCGGTCAGAATTATTCCAAAACCGCCATTGAAGGAAAAGAATATGGCATCGGCAATACACGAGGAGACCAGCCTTCGGGAGCTAATGATCCAAGAAATGTCCGTTTTGAAGTTAGCGAAGATCAGCAAAAAATAACTGTTTGTTTTCCCGATGGAACCAAACGCATCTACCGAGGAGTTTCCTGTATTCTTCCTATAGAATATCTCTTGGAAAAAGAAATTCTTCCTAATGGGAAAATTCTTAAATTTTTCTATGCTTCTACAAACAGGCATTTGGAAAAAATACAAAGCACCGATCCCAAAGAACGATATATCTATGCGGAAATCTCCTTTAATCCATCCGCCTATTACATGAAATACAAAGGAGCCGTTACCGGCACCAGAAAAACGGTTGATTATGATTATTTTCAAACTCGAATAAAAGGCGAATTTAAAGAGAAAAAGAAAAGCAGTAAATACAAACTTTATACCCCTTATTATCTTGTAAAAACGACAAGTCCTTATATCAATGATGAATGCATTGAATATGATGACAAAGCCTTAATCCAAAACTACGCTTCCAACGGCTTAATATTCTCCTGTATTCATGCCCCTTTTGGAAACCCTGAAAATTCTTCATATAAAGTCTTTTCTCTTTCCTTCCCTATCAGTCAGGACAAATCTATTCAATCCCTATATGAAATGAACTATGATATTCCTATTGCGGAAGAAAAAGACGGTAAAACAGTCGTTAACAAGAAAGACGGCAGCAAGGTTATTTATGACATCTCAAAAAATCTGCAGATCACACGGGTTACTCATTATCTAGCCGACGAAAGCAGGGCTAAAGATAAAAGGATCAAATATTTTGATAACGGATGGCTCAAGTCAACAAGCTATTATGATAAAGACAAAAAACTCATTTCTTCTGTCAGTTATGAATATGATGATTACGGCAATTCCATTAAAGAGACCGTATCGGGAAATTTAACCGGCGAAGACCTACAAAATAGCACTATAATAAGAGACTATTCGCAAGATGGAAGAAATCTTTTATTACGTGAAGAACATCCTAGCGGACTGATTTATACTTATGAGTATCTACCTGAAACCAATCTATTTACCGCCAAATTCACTTTGGACAAAGAAAAAATCCTTGTCCGGGAATTTTTTCATTATGATGACTGTAACAATCTGATAAGAAAAATTAAAGATGACGGCTCTTCTCAAAATGAAAAAGACCTGTCTCATATCACCCAAAGGCTGATCACCGATTACAAGCTTCGTCAAAATCAGCCTTTTCTTCATATGATCGAATCTATTGAAGAAAAGTACCTGGATAATGGGGTAGAAAAGCTTTTAACCCGCACCGACTACTCTTATGATGATCATGGCAATGTGTATAAGAAAGATCATTATGATGAGCAGAATAAAAAAGCATTTACTACTGAAGAGCGTTTCACTGATGGAGAAAAACTTCTTTGTGAAATTAATGCCCTCAATCAAAGAGCTGATTACATCTATGATAAAAGAGGCAATCGCATTGAAGATAAAACCTTCGCCGGCCAAATAGTTAAAAACAGTTATGATCTGCAAAAGCGTTTAAATAAAACGACAACGATAGGAAAAGATAAGCTTTCTCATACCACCGAGTATGAATATGCTTATGATGAAAATCCCATAATTAAAACCAATCATTTTAAAAATACTATACAATACCAATATCATCCCGTATTCAAGGAAAAAATAATAATTGAGTATCCGGAAATCCTGTCAATCGATGATAAACTAAAAAAAGTAATTACCTCTAATTCCTACGATGGGTTGGGAAGAGTGATATCTTCTACTGATGCTAATGGCAATATTACTAATTATAAGCTCAATGCCTATGGCTCTGTTATAGAAAAAACATACCCTAACGGATCTACTGAAATATATCGCTACTATCCTGACGGCAATCTACAAACGTATATAAATATCGATGAGTTAAAAACGGTTTATACCTATGATGTTTTGAACCGCATTACCTCTAAAACCTATTATGACAACAATTC
>CAZULH010000137.1:0-2993 GCA_964621105.1 uncultured bacterium | reverse complement strand
AACATCGATCGGTTTGGGAACAGGCGCTACAGGGACTCTGGTATTAGCTGATGATGATATAACAGCAATTTTTCCTTCAACTGTCGGACATACCTATATAGGCTATGCAAATGGTACGCATACCATTAATTTTGGAGCAGGAGCATCGACGACATATACGTTAGCTAATGATGCAACTATTCGCGGTGATACTATTACTGTCAATGCCGATACGGTTTCTTATGCAACGGCAAAGACTTTGTCTTTGACTGCTATATCAAATATAGCTCTTCGCTCGGGTTCTCTTGTGCAAAACACCTATTCCGGCACCACTTCTTTTACAGCCTTTGATTTTCAAAGCAATACTGCAGGAACAGCTATTGGAGATAATTACGGCATGTATATGAATAATGGCGACATTACGACCGTTAACGGAAATATTTCTATTCAGGCACAAGGGTCTGTTACAGCTTCTAACTGGGGCTTTGATATGTTTAACGCCTCGACTGTTCAATCTTCCGGAACGGGAACGATCACGATTGCGGGAACGGGGGGAACTGGAAATTTTTCTAATTGCTACGGCGTATATGTGGTCGGTTCCAATACAAAGATCTCATCTTCCGGCAGCGGTGATATCAATATAACGGGCAATAGCAGAGCTTATGCAGCTAGCAACTATGGAATATATTTAGATACCGGGGGGCAGGTAGAAGCTACTGGAACAGGAAATATTTCTCTTACCGGTATAGGCGGATCTGCAGCAAGCGGAGGAACTACGGCTAATAATGGTATTATTATTAGCGGGACGAATGCAAAAGCAACCTCATCAGGAAGTGGAACAATTACATTAACCGGCAGTACTTATGGGGAATCAGGATCGAATATCGGTGTGTATATAGCAAGCGGAGGTCAGGTAACTTCTACAGGAACTTCTCCTATTGTAGTAGAAGGAACCGGCGGAGCTCCTTCCGGAGTTGTGCAATCTAATGACCATGGTATTTTCGTATTTGGTGCAGATGCAAAAATTTCTTCAGCTGCGGGGGATATTTCTTTAACGGGAAGGACGAATTCTACAGGAAGCACGAATCACGGCTGTTATATTGCTTTTGGCGGTGAAGTGGAGTCGACAAGTTCTGCGGATATAACAATCAATGGTTACGGAGCTTCTTTAACCGGCGGCGGCGTAGACAGTAATTATGGATGTCTTCTTGGAGCAGGTTCTCTTTCTCAAATTACAACTGTTAATGGCAACATTGTTATGAACGGGACATCGTACGGAACGGGAACGGGGAATTATGGCATATTGGTCAATGCCGTTGTTGGCAAAGTAGAGTCTACCGGAACGGGAAATATTGCTCTAACCGGAACGGGAAGCGGAACGGGTGGCGACGGAGTATATGTTGGAGGCGATATTTCTTCCACAGCATCGGGAGACATAGAGGTAACAGGAACGGGAGCGGGGACAGGTAAAGGAATAGAAGCAAGCGCAACTATCGGCAGTGCAACGGATAGCGGCAATATCACCATGTCTTCCAATACACAAACGTTCAGCGGTACTTTTTTAACATCGGGCAATCTGCATGTGCAGCCGATCTCTCCTTTTTATTCCATCGGTATTGGAACAGGGGCCACGGGCACATATAATCTTACCGATGCGGAAGTCGCTATTATTTCTACAGGCAGTATTGGTGAGACAACGATCGGAAGAGATAACGGATATCATGAGATCAATATCGGAACTTCCGGAACGACGACATTTTCCAATCATATGATCCTTCGTGGAAGAACGATAGAGGTAAATGAAGCCATCAATGCGGGAACGAATAACTTAACCTTTTTTATCGGGCAGGGAACAGCCGGCCATGTGAATGTCTATCAGGCGATTACCGCCCAGCATTTTAATATTCACGGCGGATTTTTCGATGACCATTTTAATTTTTGGGTCGATGTAAGCGCCGTTGTTAACGGCGGAAGTGCATTTAATACCCTCCATGGCCCTAATTCAACAAACAATACCTGGTATATTACCGAGTGGAATGCCGGCAGCGTAGGCAATATTTCCTTTGTATCCATTAGTGATTTAAACGGCGGGGCTCTGGCCGATCATTTTATCTTGTATGATCAGAAAGGCGTAACGGGCATTGTTGACGGAGACAGTTCTTCCGGCAATATTTTAGATTATTCTCGCTATACGACGGATGTTGTTATTATTGTTAATGAAGGTAAGGCTACAAATATAGGCGGATTTAAGGACATTCAAATATTTATCGGCCCTATCCATTATCATACAACAAGCTATTTTCAGGAAATTTTAACACAGGCGATGCTTGGCGACATGGCGCAGAGTTTGCAGTTGAATCCGCATAGCCCATATTATGATTTTTATTTTCTGCCGTATTCGATCGATCTTTTAGAGATTATTCCAAACAAATATCCTATTGAGAAAATGATCGATGAAGCCGACGCTATCTATGATCTTCCGATGATCAAAACGGCGATGAATTTTTCCAAGTGGGAAAAACCAAATATTTCACACAAAGAAGAAATAAACCCGATAGAAACGAAAGCGCAGCAGGTAGAACAACAGCTGAAGAAACTGCAATCGAATTCTCTTAATTTAGAGCTTTTGGAATAATTATTTCTGAAAGCTTTCTAATTTTTCGATCCATTGACTTAAAAGACTGGCCGCAGGATTTTTTTGATGTTCTAAAAACAATGTTTTTAACATTTCAATATAGGGAAAAGGGATCCAGTCCAGTCCTGCAAATTTAGAAAGATAATAGCCTAAGGAAAATTCCGCCTCTGGCGGATAGGCATGAATTTCATTTAAAAATAAAGAGATCTGTTTGGACAAAGCGTCCTGTCTTGTAAAAAAGGGCTGATAGCTCCTTGAAAATTTCATCCAGTGCATAGATAGTTCTTTTAAAAAAGAGGCGTTTTCACTCAAATCATTTTTAGCCAGCTCTTTAAAAGAGAGATCCAAATTATGCATAGAAGCTTTTAAATCTTTTAAT
>CAZULH010000136.1:0-3003 GCA_964621105.1 uncultured bacterium | reverse complement strand
GTTCGTTTGGCTTTTTCCTGCCCGATGATATATTTATCGAGATGATCTTTAATTTCTTTAGGCTTTAAGATTTTTAATTGGTGGGAGGCGCTTTTTTTCTGTACGATGTCATTGCATAGGGTCACGCATTTATCACAGATAAAGGCATGAGGGCCGGAGATGAGCTTTTCTACCTGATCTTCCGTTCTGCCGCAAAAGGAACAGGATAAATTTTCTGCAGGCGTATTTTCTTCCGACATGTTACTTCTTCTCAACGTTTGCTATGTGATCAATGAGGCCGTATTTGAGAGCTTCTTCGGCATTCATATGAAAGTCACGTTCGGAATCCTGCGCAATTTTTTCAATCGTCTGACCTGTACTTTCGGAAAGGATACGTATTGTTACTTTTTTTAATTCCAATATTTCTTTTGCCTGACGGGCGATATCTTCCGATGTGCCGCCGACCCCGCCATAAGGCTGGTGGATCATAATACGGCTGTTAGGAAGGGCATAGCGCTTGCCTTTTGTTCCCGCAGCCAGAAGAAGGGAGGCCATCGATGCGGCCTGGCCGATACAGTAAGTGTTGATGTCGCACCCTAAAAACTGCATGGTGTCTAAAATGGCAAGGCCGGAAGTGATCTGTCCGCCGGGAGAATTGATGTAGAGGTTGATATCTTTTTTTGGATCTTCCATTTTTAGGAAAAGAAGCTGCGCAATGACAACGTTTGCCATCTGGTCATGAATTTCCGTGCCGATAAAAATAATACGATCTTTTAATAGGCGGGAATAGATATCCATCGAGCGTTCGCCTCGACCTGTATCTTCAATAACATAAGGCGTTAATGACATGCGGGGATGCTTTTTTTCCATATTGATATCCTCTAATTGTTTTTTATTAGATTATGATTTTTTCGAAGATTGTTCAAGTATATAATCTTGTGCCTTGAATAAAAGCAGATGGGAATAGGCATTGGCCATATCATTTTTATTAAGCTCGGACTCGTTCTGCGTACGTTTAAGGGAAAGGGCGAGATGCTTGACTTCTTCCGGTGAAATAACAATTTTATGGTCTTCAATAATTTTTTTGGAAAGATAAAACAGTTTAATAGAAATATTTGCCTGCTTTTCAATGTCTTCTTCTATCTGTTTTTTCTCTTTGTCAGAGAGCTTGTTCCATTTCACTTTAAAACGGGGATTGGCCAGCTGCTGGTTTAGACGGAAATTTTTTTCTTCATTAATCAAAGACTGCGGAAGTTCGAAAGAAGTATTGTCAATTAAGAACTGATTGACCTGATTGCGTTTTTCCGACTGCAGTTTTTCCTCTGCTTTCTGTTCTAATATATTTTTTACCGTATTGCGCATCTGCTCAACATTTTCAGCGCCTGTTTGTTTAGCAAAGTTATCATCAAGCTCAGGTAAATGGGCCTCTTCAATTTTTTTTATCGTTACGCGCACTTTCTTTTCTTTAAAATCTTTTTTGTCCTGTTCCGATGCATCGGCGTCAGGAAAACTTTTTCCTTCTACTTGCGCATTGAGCTCTTTTCCGATGACAAGGTCTTTGAGCCATTTGGCCATCATGGCATCGCGTACTTCAAAACGGGTGCCGCGAAAAACCATTTCAGGAGGGTCCTGGTCCATATCTTCGATATCTAAAATAACATAGTCGCCGTCCTTAACCGGCCGTTTGGCAATAGGCTCCCATTCTGCATGAAAAAACAGGATCTGTCTAAGTCCTTCATCAATATCTTTTTGGGCAATTTCAGGCTTTTCAATATCTTTTAACTGAAATTTGGAAAGATCGGTCGAGGGCACTTTCGGCTCAGTCTCAAAAGAAAAAGTGAAGACAAGTTTGTCTTTTTCAGAATCTTTCGTGTTATAAACGATTGTGGCATTGGGGTTGGCAAGAGGATATTTGAGCTCTTTCATCGCACCGGAAAAACACATGTTGGCCAAAACTTTCTGCAGCTGCTGCTTTACCTGTTCTCCGAATTTATTTACGATCATGTTCTCAGGAACTTTTCCCTTACGGAAACCCGGAAGAGAAACTTCTTTCGAGACATCTTTGATCGCCTGCTTTTTTGCTTTTTGTTTTAATGGCTCTAAAGGAACTATTTCCAGTTCCACTTTGCAGTTTTCTTTTTCAACTGCCTGTATTTCCATTTCATCTGTTTTGATAGTTTTTCCGTCTTGATTTGCCACGATGAAAGTCCTTTGGGTGAAAATTAAAAAAAGCGGGTGATGAGATTCGAACTCACGGCCCTCACGTTGGCAACGTGATGCTCTACCACTGAGCTACACCCGCAAAATAAAACGTAGCCAGTATAGAAGATTTTCGCTTTTTCAAGCAAGACATGCGTAAAATATTATATAAAATTTTATTGCCAACCATTAAAAAAAATTGTAAAAAAGTACATACGAGCCTTCATAGCTTTTTTCGCGGTATTGGAAAAACAATGGAATAAAAATTATGCTAAATTTTCGTAAGCTTAAACAAGATTATTCATCAACGGTATTAAAGGACGGAAAAGATCTTTTTGATAAAAAAAAGATTATGAGCGCCAAGATCATTAAGCTCGATCAGGACATCATCCGGTTTAGCGCCCAGGTATCGGGAAACTACGAGAATACCTATGAAAGTGAAATTGAGATCGACCGGTTTGAGTCAGAGACCATTCATTCTAACTGCGACTGCACCTATCGCTATGACTGCCAGCATCTGGCCGCCCTTTTATATTACCTCGAAGAAAATATCGATTCGATCCTAATTAATTTTTCCAAAGAAAATAAGCTGGAAAAAGATGACTCTATCGACAATCAGCAGAAAGAAGCGATCCTGCAGAAAATTCAGGAGGCCAAAGCCAAGGAAGAAGCAAAAAAAGACGCGATCTATCAAAAGCAGGTTTTATCCGAGTATTCCAGTTCTGCCCATATGTTATCTTCTTCTCCCTTCTTTTTACCGAAAGGGCAAACCCATCTTACGCAAGCGGAATTTGCCCTGATCTTTAACCCCTACAGTCTGAAAAA
>CAZULH010000135.1:0-3005 GCA_964621105.1 uncultured bacterium | reverse complement strand
GGTCGAAAAACTGATCAATAAAGTCATGTATGATGGAAAGAAAAATCTCTCAAGGAAAATCGTATACCAGGCTATTAACGACTTTACAAAAAAAGTAAAATCGGAAAAACCATTAGAGGCCTTTGAACAAGCCTTAGAAAATGCAAAGCCTGCTCTTGAAGTCAAATCAAGAAGAATCGGCGGAGCTACCTATCAAGTTCCTGTTGAAATCGCACCCGACCGACGTGTTGCCATCGCTATGCGCTGGATTATTGCTCATGCCAGAAGCAAGGCGGGAAAAGGTATGGCTGAAGGACTTACTATTGAACTTTCTGACTGTTTCAACAATCAGGGAGCCACTATTAAGAAGAAAGAAGATATGCACCGCATGGCTGAATCGAACAAAGCCTTCGCTCATTACAAATGGTAACCAAAAGGAAAAAAAACTAAAATGTCAGCAAAACGCCCACCCAATGAACATTTAAATCAAGTACGCAATATCGGCATCATGGCTCACATCGATGCTGGGAAAACAACCGTTACAGAAAGAATCCTTTATTATTCCGGCCGTTCCCATAAGATCGGAGAGGTCCATGAAGGCGCAGCCACTATGGACTATATGGAACAGGAAAAAGAACGCGGAATTACCATTACTTCTGCTGCTACGACCGTTTTCTGGAAAGAATGCAAGATCAATATTATCGATACTCCGGGGCACGTTGACTTTACCGTAGAAGTAGAAAGATCCCTTCGTGTATTGGACGGTTCTGTCGCTGTTTTCTGCGGTGTTGCCGGCGTACAGCCGCAATCAGAAACAGTATGGCGTCAGGCTGATACTTATGGCGTACCAAGAATCGCTTTTGTTAACAAAATGGACCGTGTCGGCGCTGACTTTTTCTCAGCTGTCGAGTCTATGAAAGACAAATTGGGAGCTAACGCTATTCCTGTCCACTGCCCTATCGGAGCAGAAGCTGATTTTAAAGGAATGGTCGACCTTGTCGCCATGAAAGCCTATATTTTTAAAGAGGAGACTCTGGGCGCTGAGTATGCAACCGAAGAAATCCCCGCCGACCTTAAAGACAAATGTATTGAAATGCGAAGTGCTCTATTAGAAGAGCTGGCAACGATCGATGAAAGCAATGAACAGTTCTTAACAAAAGTTTTAGAGGCTCCGGACACATTAACAGAAGAAGAAATTAACGCAGTTATCCGAAAAGGTGTCTGTGATAATAAAATTAATCCTGTTCTATGCGGCACAGCCTTTAAAAATAAAGGTGTTCAGCAAATTCTTGACTGTGTTGTTCAATGGATGCCGTCTCCGTTAGATAGAGGCGTTATCAAAGGTATCAACATGAAAACAGAAGAAGCGATGGAAATCCAGCCTTCTGATGACAGCCCATTAGCCGCCCTTGCTTTTAAAGTAGTTACCGATCCTTACGTTGGAAAATTAACATTTATCCGCGTCTATAGCGGAACTCTGGAAAAAGGAACGACCCTGATCAATACCACAAAAGATAGAAAGGAAAGAGTTTCCAGACTATTGGAAATGCATGCGAACCAAAGAAAAGACAAAGATGCCTTTTTTACCGGTGATATTGCCGCCTGTATCGGATTAAAATTTTCCGGAACGGGAGATACCCTCTGCGTAGAAGGCAGCCCGCTATTACTAGAAAAAATGGAATTCCCTGAACCTGTTATCTCCATGGCTATTGAACCAAAATCAAAAGCCGATAGAGAAAAATTATCCCATAGCCTTTCTTCTTTATCTGAAGAAGATCCGACTTTCCGCGTCCGTACCAATGAAGAAACAGGACAGACGATTATTTCGGGAATGGGAGAACTGCATTTGGAAATTTTAAGAGACCGAATGCTTCGAGAATTTAAAGTTGATGCTAATGTTGGAAAACCGCAAGTCGCCTATAAAGAAACGATCACTATGCCTGGAAAGGCCGACACCAAATTCGTCAAACAGTCCGGCGGCCGCGGGCAATATGCTCATGTTGTTGTCGAAATTGAACCGAATGAGCCCGGAAAAGGCAATGAAATTGTCAGCAAGATCGTGGGAGGAGTCATTCCAAAAGAATATATCAACCCTACTATTAAAGGGATCGAAGAAGGTCTGGCAACAGGCGTTCTGGCCGGATATAACCTTGTCGATGTAAAAGTAAATATTGTCTTTGGATCATACCACGATGTGGACTCCAGTGAGATTGCCTTTAAGATCTGCGGATCGATGGCGATCCGTGAGGCTGCAAGAAACGCTAAGCCCATTATTCTCGAACCGATTATGAGCGTAGATGTCGTCACACCTGAAGATTATCTCGGAGATGTGATCGGCGACATCAACAGAAGAAGAGGAAAAATTATGGGCCAGAAAATGCAAAAACAGGCCCTAAACATCGAATCGGAAATACCTCTAAGCGAAATGTTCGGTTACTCCACACAGCTTCGTTCCTTATCATCAGGACGGGCAACTTATACCATGGAGCCTTCTCACTTTGAAAAGGTACCAGCAAAAATCCAAGAAGAAATTATCAAAAAAGGATAGAAAAACGATATGGCAAAAGAATTAAAACAAACTATTAGAATTCGATTGAAAGGCTATGATCAGCGCATCTTAGATCGTGGAACAGCAGATATTGTCGAAACAGCCAAACGAACCGGAGCCCGCGTTGTAGGACCTATTCCTCTTCCAACAAAAAGAGAAGTCTATACCGTACTGCGTTCCCCTCATGTGGATAAAAAATCCAGAGAGCAATTTGAAATCCGTACACATATTCGTCTTTTAATCTTGCTCAATCCGACACCCGATACTATCGATAAGTTAAAAGTATTACCGGTACCGGCCGGAGTAGATATTAAGATCAAGGCATAAAACAAATACTTTTTCTTTTAATAAATTTTTGAAGTTCTTATAATCCACGCCTTTATTCACAAAAAGGATATTTATATGACTTCTCCTAATTTTGATATAGCTTCAGCTCTTGTAACAGTAAAAGATTATGCTTGTTATGCCTATGATAGAA
>CAZULH010000134.1:0-3007 GCA_964621105.1 uncultured bacterium | reverse complement strand
TTAGCATCTTTATAAGCACGAATATATTTTTTTTCTACATCAATACCAATAGCCCTTCTATTAGATAAAGAGGCCCCCAAGAGAGTTCCCCCAACACCCATAAAATAATCAAACACTAATTCATTTTCTTTTGTGAAAAACTTAATAATATCACGTATTAATTGAGGCGGTTTTGGTGATGGGTGAATTTTTCTAATATGATGTGCATAACTATCTTCTCCGTGTGTCGAATATCTCGTGCTGATAACTGAATTTAAAAAAAACGTCCATTCCCCCCCAGACAGGTCATTAAGTGGGTTTTTAAGATGGTATTTTCTACCATCACTTATTTGTATTACACTTTTTGATTTACCAATAATTTTCGCATTATTCAAATCCTTTTTAACCCATGATGGCAAAGTGTCTATTTCTTCTTTACTTAGAACTTCTTTCGCCAAAAACTGTTCTTTTGATTCGTCATTTTTAACAATTCTGTTTTTATTGGAATATTTTTTTATTTTTTCTTTGACTAAAGATTCAAATGAATCGTTAATTTCTTCAAGCAAGACTTCTTGAAACTGATCAAGCTTTTTCTTCTTAATAAGTGTTTTTATAGTTTGTAAATTTATCATATTCATGGTTTTTGGATAAAAAATAAAAACTCCTCAAGTTTATGACCTACCTGTCCTTTAGTATGTTTATACCGTCTATATGGAATACATTGTAATTTATAGGTGTTTTCTATCCCATTTTCAACAAGAGCTGTTTGAATTTCTTCTTTTTTCATTAGTCCCTCAGAACTATAGCTAACAATAATATATTGAAATTTAGCATTTTTTATTAGCTCATAAAATTCATTATAAACTTTATCTTTCATGCAATATTTAGATCGAGTTTTTGTATAAGGTCTAAGTCCTGTTTTTCCGTATATTTGAGGATTATCATACTTAGATACTGTTTCTAACAAATGATAATTTGGAAGATACTGCCTGGAATTATACGGTGGATCGACATAAAGAATATCCCCTTCAATTTTCTTTATTAAATTATTCGAATCAGCATTAAAACTTTCATTCTGTTTGTTGTTATCAACAACATCAATATTTTCCAATTTTAATTTCTTATGGGATCTCTTATCCCAGTGTTTTAAATATGCTCCATAAGTACCAGCGATATTCGAAACAAATGGCACAGCTTCAATTAAAGAGGCAAGCAAATAATAATACTCATTATTATTTATCAATTCGTTATTTTTCCAAGCTTCAATAGACTGTCTTATGAAGTCCCCTCTAAGAGCATTCTTATTTGTAAGATACTGTCTGTCTGATTTTTCATTTGGAGAATAATTTTCGAAAATAAAAGGCTCTAAAAAAAGATCATTAAACGAAATATCTTTATTGCTTAAGTATTCGAAAGGATTGTCAATACCCACTTTCTTTAATTTTAGGAATGTAGGCACAGAATTATTCACAATGGTTGACATTTGCAAAACATAGGAAAAATGCAATAAATCGTTGGATATTATACGATATTTTTTTTTAAAATGTCGTGCCACAGACGCTGTTCCTGAAAATATATCGCAAAATGAATCTACTGGAGATCTAATATTTTTTTTGATTATGTCTTCGATATAAGGGAGCAACAGCTTTTTTGATCCAATAAATCGCATAATCACATTACCTGAAATTATCCCAAAACCATTAGAAAATTTTCTACTAGCCTACGAGGATATGATTTGAATTACATTACCTGCAATTTTAACCAAACAAATTTAATCTTGTTACTAAAAATTTTACTCATCCACAAAAAATTTAGTTAGAACGAGGCGTTGTTGCATAAGTCTCTATGTAGCAGGAATTTTTATTAAAGAAATGTTTTACATCTAATGAAGGTACAAATAAAACAGACACCTCAAATCGCTAAAGAAGAGGTGTCTAATGAAAAATAGCTACCGAATTGGTAACTGGAAGCAATATAACAAATCTTTGATTAATCGTGGAAGCATAACTTTTTGGTTTTCTGAAGAAGCCATAAAAAACTGGAAAGCGAAAAGGAATAAAGAGCTGTTCGGCCGACCTTTAATTTATTCCGATTTAGCTATAGAGACTTCTTGTATGATCAGATTTTTTTATCATCTTCCGCTGAGAGCTGCCCAGGGATTTTTAACATCTATTGCTTCTATTTTAAGAATAAATATTGCCATACCTTCTTATACACAAGTATGCAGAAGAGCACAAAAATTGAAATTGGACATAAAATTATCTAACAGAAAAATAACGGATGTTGTTTTTGACTCTTCAGGGCTCAAGGTTTACGGTGAAGGCGAATGGAAGATGAGAACTCATGGCAAATCAAAGAGAAGGACATGGAGAAAACTGCATATAGGCATATGCCCAAAAACTCATGACATAATCGTATCCGAATTAACAGAAAACCTCTCTCATGATTCTATAATCATGCCAAACCTTTTATCTTATGCTCCAAAAGGCATCAAAAAAGTTTACGGTGACAAAGGTTATGATAGTTATAAGTGTTTTAAAGCCATCGATGAAATAGGCGCTGAGCCTATCATTCCTACAAGACAAAACAGTAATATATTTAGAGAAATGCACCATAAAAGAAGTGAGATATTGATGGAAATACGAGGGCTTGGAGATGATGATATGGCTAGAGCCATATGGAAAAAATTAAAGGGTTATCATCGAAGGTCTCTTGTCGAAACAGCTTTTTATAGGATAAAAACCATGCTTGGCCCTAATCTTAGAAGCAGAAAATTTCTTTCTCAAAAAATAGAGGCAATGCTCAAATGTCAGATCATAAATAGACTGAACAGCTTGGGAATGCCGCAGGTTATTTAAAAAATCACTCTTCCAGAACAATCTTGGTTTTATTTTTGACTTATGCAACAAAGCTGATCCAAAAAGGAAAGTTTCTTTTATTCATAATTTTACCCAGTATTTCTTTCAGTTTTACATTAAAAATGTAATTATAGCAAGAAGAATGAGCCATTATTGTTCGGAAGAATTAA
>CAZULH010000133.1:1192-3060 GCA_964621105.1 uncultured bacterium | reverse complement strand
TTTAAAGGCCATAAAGAAATTTCTTTTAAATATAAAAAAAGAAAAAACTATCATCGCAAACGCGGTCATCGTCAGAAATACCATCAGGTAAGGATTACTGACATTAAAAGGAGCTAAAACACAATGGCACATAAAAAAGGACAAGGATCCACACGCAATAACAGAGACTCACATGCGCAAAGATTAGGGGTTAAAGCAACCCATGGGGAATTTGTAACTAGAGGCAGTATTTTAGTTAGACAAAGAGGGACCAAATGGCATCCCAAGAAGAATGTTGCCAGAGGCAAAGATGACACCCTGTTTGCTTTAATCGATGGAATCGTTGAATACAAAAAGTTAAATAAAACTTTTGTCTCAGTTGTTCCGCAAGAAGCAAAATAACAACCTTTTTCAAATATATGTTTACAGATCAAATCACTTTATCTCTCCATGCCGGCAGAGGTGGTGATGGAATTGTTGCTTGGCGCAGGGAAAAATATATCCCTAAAGGCGGTCCTGCCGGCGGCGACGGTGGCAATGGCGGCTCTGTGATTATCCGCGCCGACAGCCAGCTTTTATCATTAGAGCATTTTCGTCATAGAAAAATGTTAAAAGCAGAAAACGGCAAGCCCGGAGGCACCTCAAACCTTAACGGCAAAAAAGGCGAAGACCTCGTTATTTTTGTCCCCTGCGGAACCCTTATTATCGATTCGCTTACCAAACAAGTAGTCAAAGACCTGGTCAAAGACCGGGAGGAATATATCGCCTGCAAAGGCGGCAGGGGCGGCAAGGGCAACACGCACTTTAAGTCATCAACCTGCCGAGCTCCTTATATCTGTACCCCCGGAACGGAAGGTACATCTATGGAGATTGCTCTTGAGCTTAAGCTGATTGCCGATATTGGCTTAGTTGGAATGCCCAATGCGGGAAAATCTACCTTTATGACTAAAATGACACGCGCAAGGGTCAAGGTAGCGGCCTATCCTTTTACAACGCTATGCCCGAACTTAGGTACAATTATACTCGATGACCTTACTAAAGTTTTCATCGCAGATATTCCGGGGATCATTGCCGGCGCTTCGCAAAACAAAGGCCTTGGCCTTTCTTTTTTAAAACATATTGAAAGAACCTCTTTTTTATTATTTATTCTAGATAGCACAAATCCTGATCCGACCGAAGATTTTGAAGCTTTGAAAAAAGAGATACATACTTTTAATCCTTCCATTTTAGAAAAGCCCTTTATCGTAGCCTTAAACAAGATCGATGAGGAGTCAGGTAAGGACAATTGCATTGCTTTTAAAGAAAAATATGAATCATGTTTTCCTATCTTTGAGATTTCTGCATTGCATGAGCTGCATTTAGATCAATTGCTAGACTTTATTCGATTTTCTTTTACCGAAAAGACCGATCACGTAAAGACCGCTTCCAATAATCAAGACCATTCCTCCTATCTCTAAAAGACCAGGAACATCCTTCCATACCAGCCATCCTAAAATTCCGCTAAACATGATAGAAAAATATCCTAAAGCCGCTGCCTGCGTTGCAGGAAGATGGGAATAGGATTTTGTCATAAACACCTGAAAGAGAAAAGAACCGACGCCAATAATAGCGACATATCCCCATAAATAGGAAGGGAAGCTCTCCCATGCTGCCATCATGGGAAAAATAGATACGACCAATCCTATCATAAAGAAATAAAACAGGATCCTCAACATAGGCTCTGTTTTGGAAAGACGGTTAACCGCAGCAAAAGCAATGGACGACAAAAGGCCTGCATTTAACGCTATATATCCGGCGGTATTTGCAAAATCAAACTTTGGTTTTAAAACAAAAATCACCCCCAAAAAACCCAAAACTAAAGCGATCATTTTCCCTTTAGTAATAGTTTT
>CAZULH010000133.1:0-1182 GCA_964621105.1 uncultured bacterium | reverse complement strand
CACATATACAACCAGAGGCATAAAAAGCGGAGATGTATTTAAAAGCAAAACCGAATCGACAAGAATTAACCTTTTACTGGCATAATAAAAACTAAATAATGCTCCCAGACCTGCTATGGCCCTAAGGGCGTGCTGAAAAGGCTTTTTCGTTTTTAAAGATACTTTCGAGTGCAGAATAATAGGCAGAACGAGCAAAAAACAAATAAGGGTACGGAAAAAAACCAGTGATTCCGTCGGCACGTCTGTTGAAAGCTTGACGAATACAGCCATAATTGCATAGCAAAAAGAGGCTAAAATGCCGAATAGAATACCTTTTTTCTCATCAATTAACTGCATAACTGAATTTTAGCAAATACAGGAAAAAAGTAACCACTTAAAACTGATAACCGATACCAAGACCTAGAGCAACACCACCTGTATATCTTTTTATTTTAGTGTTGCTATTGGAATCCGTAAACGTTTTTTTTCCATAAATATAGCTAGAAAAAAGATCTAAATAAACATTAGGTCCGATCTTGATCAAACTGCCAATGCCGACAGTTGCACCAAAACCCTCTTTAATTGTTTTGTGGCTGACGTAAGGATAATCCTGCTTCGTTCGATGATAATACCAGTTCGGTCCTGCCTTAAGATAAAGATAACAATTTTTCGGCAGAGTAAAAACATATTTAAAGCCTAAGGTAATCGGAATATACGTTAATACAGCAGCAGCATCGTCTGCAGATTTTACAGTCCCTGACTGTCTTAAAAAGCCCGTATCAAACCATAGACGAAACCCCTGATAGAGCCGGAAATCAAATTCAACAAAGGTCAGACATCCCCCATGTCCGTAAATATCTCTAAAAGTATCGTCCTGAAAGAAAAAATAAGAGGGCTTTACTTCAAAAAGGCCGATCGATTGAGGAATGGTCTTCTGCATATTATCTGTTTTATCTGCAGGCTTTATCCTGCTGGAATCTTTCTCTTGCGGAAGTTTATTCGCATTATAACTTGCTATTTCCCTTGTTCTAAGAGGTTCTTTTTGCTTATCTTTTTTTTGCGTTTTTTCTAAAGATAATTGTGTATATAAAAGCATTTGCAGCTGATAGAGCTCATCCCTTTTTTCTATTTGAAGATCTTCAATATCGGCAATTTGCGCTTTAATATTCGCTATTTGCGAGCGATAATTGACCGTATTTGTAC
>CAZULH010000132.1:0-3083 GCA_964621105.1 uncultured bacterium | reverse complement strand
AGCCTTTCATGACATTGATTGTAGTAGATAAATTAAACTGTTTTGTTGATTTGCCAAATAGTAGAGAGATCTTCACAGATAGGAAAAAAATGGCTGGGATAATTGCTATAAACATTAAAACGGTAATAAGATCCATTTTAAATAAAAATAGTCTGTTCCAGAAATCATTGATTAGACTTTGATTTTGTGAAGTATAAATCATAGAAATTGCTATAAGAAATGGTATCGATATGCTAATAATAACAGGATATTTCATCAATTTTTGATTTTTTTTGTGACGGCTCAGAAAGGCTGCGATAAATAAGAAAGTCCAAGAACCTAATAGAGTAAGCGCAAAATATTGAATTGGTTTATAAGTATAAAGCATATATTCAACCTGCAAGTTTAAATACAGGATATAAAGGATTTTGTTTTATTTATTTCGTTATTTTTTATATATATTGTTGATGATAAATAATCAATTTATTGATTGAACTGGATTGCCTATTCTTTTTGCTGATAGTCCCGAATGGATACCTCGTGTTTCATAGGCTCTTATCTTTCTGCTTTTATTTTAACTTTTCAATCTTCGGTTTTTTTTCAAAACTGATTGTATGTAAGGGAGAGCTTTTATGAATCATTTTTGATTCATCTGCGTCCACGCATTTAAATTTTTCTCCCTGTTTTTGCATGATCTGTATCAGCTGATCAGTTTCAAGCCATTCGATGATGCTTCTTGCTTCCGGATCATTTTTATCATGTGTATGGGGTTTCTATTCAATAAGCCGACAGGCGATATGGCCTTCTTCATTAAAAAGAACAGCTCCGACAGAAATATGATACGGCTGTTTTGGACTGGCCTGAAAAAAGGGCTTTTCATTTAGGAAAAGGCCATAAAGGGCTGCTGGAATATTTTTTCAAAAAGTAAGAGATTTACCGCGACGGAAAATCAAAACAGACCTTTCCATCTTTAAGTATAAGGGCTGCGCTAAAAGTCTTTCCCGCTTTAGAATGAAACCCTTTCAGCACTTGGCTTTTGTTTTCTTTTAAAAGAGCCTGCGCTACGGTTTTAGAGATATCTTTTTTTGCAATCTTTTTCCAGATCATAAATTCGCAGTCGACACAGGAATAGGTCTTAAATTTTTCTATAATGCTGCTGCCGCATTGAGGACAGTTTCCTATGGCGTCTTTTAGGATCTTGGGATCGCTTGGTTGAATGTTAAGCTCTCCGCTTTTCTTATCCATAATAATATATCCATGCGTTTCTTTTCCTTCTGCATCGATGAGCTTTCTCGGATAGCTAAGTCTTCCTTCAAAAAGAAGGGCTTGGACTTCGTTTTCTTTAAGCTCAATTCCAAACTGTCTGTTTCGAAAACGAAAGGGACAGCCATTTTTCCAGTCAGAACAGCCGTATCCTTCTCTCCCTTTAATCACAGGCTTTGAGCAAAGAGGGCAGCTGCCGTAATGCGAGGAGGCATTATTGGTTCGATCCTTTAACGCATGGATGATAGTTTTGGTGAATTCTTTTATGTTTGCCATAAAATCCTGGGCGGTTAGCGATCCTTTTTCTACCTGCTTAAGCCGGTATTCCCAGTCAGCAGTCATTTCAGCAGAGGTCAGGGTTGCTTGAGAGATTAGAAGACGGATAAGTTCTTCTCCTTTCAACGTGGCGTGGAGCTGTTTTTTTTCTTTATAAATATATTCACGTTTTAAAAGCGTTTCAATAATGCTGGCACGTGTGGCCGGAGTTCCAAGCCCCCGCTCTTTCATCGCTTCTTTTAACTCTTCATCATCGACGGTCTTTCCCGCTGTTTCCATAGAGCTAAGCAGAGTTGCCTCATTGAAGGGTTTGGGCGGTTTTGTCGAACATTTTTTTATTTCGGGCTCATGAGGGCCTTTTTCTCCTTTTTCAAAAGCAGGAAGAAGCTGCTCATCTTCTTTCTTTGCCGCTGTTTCGGGTTGAGAAATCGCTAGCCATCCGGGTTGGATAATCCGTGTACCCTTTGCCTTGAATAGTTCATTTTTGACCTCTCCGCTTACCGTTGTATGCGCTTTTTCGCAATTGGGATAGAAGATAGCGATAAATCGTAAAACAATAGCTTCATAAACCAGTTTTTCCCGATTATCTATCTGCCCCGAAACCTGGCTGGTAGGAATAATGGCATGGTGATCGGTAACTTTAGCATTATTAAAGTAACGTTTGCTTTTCGATAATTTTTCCAAATTTAAAGGTTTTATCTGTTCAGGATAGTGCCGGCTGAGATTCTGCAGCGTTTTTTTACATGGGCCATAGAGGTCGTCAGATAAATAGCAGCTATCGGTACGGGGATAGGAAATATATTTTTTTTCATAGAGGTTCTGCGCTATCTTTAATGTATCGTTGGCAGTGAAACTGTGAAGACGGTTCATGCTTTTCTGCAGCCCCGTTAAATCGAAAAGCTGGGGAGGGGGCTGCGAGGTAGTCTTTTCCTCTATTTTTGTTATTGTCAATGTATCTGCAGCAATCTTGTCGAAAAGTTTTTTTGCTTCTTTCTCTGTTTTGAGGCGGTTTTTCGTATGTTTGAATTTGACTTCTCGATAAAGCGTCCATAGTTCCCAGTAATTTTCCGGCTTAAAGTTTCGGATCTCCTGATTGCGGTTGACTATGAGGGATAAGACAGGAGTCTGCACTCTGCCTACGCTCAGAACGCCCTGTCCGCGGCTATGCTGAACCGTGTAGCCGCGTGTAGCATTGAGGCCGACTATCCAGTCCGCCTGCGAGCGGCACTTTGCAGCAGCGGCTAAATTGTCATATTCGGATAGGGGCTTTAACTGTGCAAATCCTTCCTTGATCGCTTCATCGGTCAGACTGTTGATCCATAAGCGCTTGGTGGGTTTTTTTGCGCATTTGCACATTTCCATAATATAGCGAAAAATCAATTCTCCTTCTCTCCCTGCATCTGTTGCGCAAACAAGAGATTCTGCCGATTGAAACAGCTTTTTAATTGTAGTAAACTGTTTTTTCACCCCTTGCGCTGAAGAGACCTTTGTTCGAAAGGGCTCGGGAAGAATCGGTAATGATTCTAATGACCATTTTTTTAAGGAAGGATCGTATTTGTCAGGTT
>CAZULH010000131.1:0-3128 GCA_964621105.1 uncultured bacterium | reverse complement strand
CTTCCTTATATTTCCGTATTGACCAATCCTACTACCGGAGGAGTAACGGCCTCTTTTGCCACTCTTGGCGATATTATTCTTGCAGAGCCGGATGCTTTGATCGGTTTTGCCGGTCCAAGAGTGATTGAGCAGACAATAGGAGAAAAATTGCCGAAAGGTGCGCAAAAATCGGAATTTTTATTAGAAAAAGGAATGCTCGATAGAGTTGTTAAACGTCAGGATTTAAAAAGAGAAATCGCTTTTTTTCTAGAATTTTTAACCAATAATGAAAGAGAAGGGCTGAATAAGAGCCCAACTACAGCGCAAAAACTTAAAAAACTGCTGAAAGGACCACAGAAAATTGAAGCCAATGAATAAACCCGCTGTTTATTATCGCAGCGAAGATGAAGATTACTGCCCTCAATATGCTTCGCAGGAAGCGGCAGGGGCTGACCTAAAAGCCTCTATCAAAGAAGATATTACCCTGCAGCCGTCCGAGTCTGTCTTAGTGCCGACAGGTATTTATTTAGAATTGCCCAATGGATATGAGGCGCAGATCCGTCCGCGCAGCGGATTGGCGCTAAAGCATCAGATAACCGTATTAAATACGCCTGGCACTATCGATGCCGATTACAGGGGAGAGGTGAAGATAATTTTAATCAATCATGGTAAAAGCCCTTTTGTTATTTTCCCCAAAATGAGGATAGCCCAATTGGTCATAGCACCTGTTGTTCAGGCGGAATTTATATTAAAAAAAGAAGAGCTGACTGCAACGAAACGCGGAGGAGGGGGATTTGGCCATACTGGAACGCTTTAATCAAAAGTTTTTAGAAAAGTTCAAAAAGAAATCTCCTGTCGATCTGGAAAAGTATTTTTCTAAACAGTTGTGTTCGCATCTGCATGTGAAAAACCGTATGGAGGCGATCAATGAGCTTATCACTCTTTTGACCAAAGAAAAAAAACTGACCGATGCAACGGCTTTTTATCAGAAGATTTTGGCCCGGGAAAAATTAACCATGACGAAAGTGCAGCAGGGTATTGTTGTTTCCCATGCCAGGCATGAATTGATCAAAGAGTTTTTTATTGCTGTCGGCTTTGTAAAAAATAACGATCTTCTCTGGGATGCGGAAGATAGTGAGCGAATACAGCTTATTTTTATGATCGGTGGTCCGGAAAATGAAACTGCGAAGTATTTGCGTATTCTGTCTCAACTGTTCGGGTTTATTAAAAATAACTATCAAGAATTACAGTTTGTTCAATCCTACGAAGAACTCATCGAAAAAATTTATTAAATTTTTCTAGTCATTTTTAGCCATCATTTGTTACGTTTAGTATTTGGTGGTCTTTATTAATTGAGGGAAATATGGATTTAAAAATTAGAGATGTAGCAGAACTTTTAAATGTTTCTGAAACAACTGTTCGTCGATGGCTTGCTGAAGAAAAAATTCCGGCCTATCGTTTAGGTAATCAGTTTCGGTTCAGCAGAATTGAAATTGAAAACTGGGTGATGAACAGAAAAATGGGAAAAGAACAGATTCAGCCCAATCCATTTTCAAAAGAAAAGATCAAGCTCAATGAGGAAAATACCAATAAGCTCCTATCCAAACGGATAGGAACACAGGCCTTCAGTCTTTATAGGGCTATCTATAAGGGCGGTGTCATTGAATCAATGCCGGGAAATACGAAAGAAGAGATCATTCTTTCTTCTGTTCAGGTGATTGCAAAAAATTTAGGCGTAGATGCCGATGTTTTAGCTGAGCTTTTACTGGACAGGGAAAATCTAATGCCTACCGCTTTAAATCATGGGGTCGGAGTCCCTCATACCCGTGATTTTCTATTGCAAAGACCTTTGGATGTTGTCACGATTGTTTATCCCAAAACTCCTATTGAATACGGCGCCTTGGACGGAAAAAAGGTCAATGTTCTCTTTTTCCTTTTTGCCTGTGAAGATAAAAGGCATCTCCATCTTTTAGCAAAAATCGCTCATTTAACCAAAAATGAAGACGTTCTAGCCTTTTTTGCAACAAGGCCTAAACATGCGCAGGTACTGGAATTTATCAAAAAATGGGAAGCGGAAATTAAACAGCCGGAATTTGCCGGAAATTAATCGCTATTTTTTGCTTTCAGCTATTTTTTCCAACTCAGCAGGTTTTTCCTGTTCTTCTAAAAGGATTTCTCCATTTTTCTCTTTGATGAGATAATGTTTTTCCGTATCAGGATTTAGCAGGAGTTTTTCTGCAAGAGGATCTTCCAAATAATTTTCAATTACGCGGCGAAGAGGCCTTGCTCCCATTTCAGGCTGATAACCTTTTTTCACCAAAAAATCTTTTGCTGAAATATCCAGCGCAATGTAGATCTTTTTCTTTTCTACGCGATTTTTAAGTTTATCGAACTCGAGGTTGATAATTTCGTTAAGAGCTTCTTGGGCAAGCGGCCTAAAGATAACCGTATCGTCAAGCCTGTTGATAAATTCAGGTTTGAAATGTTTTTTAACGGCAGCATCGATCTTCTCTTTGATGGAATCATAATCCAACATAGCTTCTTTGACGCCGAAACCGACCTGTGAAGATTTGCGGATCAAATCTGCTCCCAGGTTGGAGGTCATAATGATAATGGTATTGCGGAAATCGATCTTTCTTCCCAGAGAGTCTGTCAGTTTTCCTTCTTCCAGTATCTGTAGAAGGATGTTCATGACATCGGGATGGGCTTTTTCCACTTCGTCAAATAAAATTACGCAATATGGACGCTGACGGACCTTTTCCGTAAGCTGGCCGCCTTCGTCATGGCCGACATATCCCGGAGGAGAGCCGGTCATTCGAGAAACGGCAAATTTTTCCATGTATTCCGACATGTCTACCTGGATAAGGGCATCTTCCCCTCCAAATAACTGGGTGGCGATCTCTCTTGCGAGCAGTGTTTTTCCTACGCCTGTCGGCCCTAGGAACATAAAGGCGCCGATCGGTCTTTTCGGATCTTTAATGTCTGCGCGGCTTCTTCTTATAGACTTGCATACGACTTTGATCGCATCTTTTTGGCCGATGATACTTTGTTCAAGCGCACTTTCCATTTTCAGGATTTTTTCCGTTTCACCCTCTGTTAAGCGGGTAATAGGGATTTTTGTCTGTTTGGCGACAATGGCAGCGATACCT
>CAZULH010000130.1:0-3138 GCA_964621105.1 uncultured bacterium | reverse complement strand
CGTGTCCTTGTAAGGTTTTTCCTATCAAAGGCTTTACTATTGGCTTAATTAACCAGGGTAGAGGGGTTATTAATTCCTCTGTTATAGAAATGATTCCGACAACTTGTTGAATGCTTTCAGGGATAAAGAGCAATTCAAGAAGATTTTTTTTATTTCTATCTTTTGATTTTACGACTTTTACATGAAGATCTTTTTGTAGTTGAAGGGTTAGCCATTTTCCATAACCATCGGCAATAATGTCGCCTTTATAATTATTATCAAGTTTGATAGAGGCCTCAAAAGAGTTATCGGTTTGATTAAAGGTGCTGATTGAGAGAATGTTTTGATGCGGGAGTAATTGATGTAGGGCAAAGACTAAAAAACTGATGTCCTCTGCAGGGATCTCAATGGCGTCAAGGCCGCGAAAAAGAGTTTGCAGCGGGTTTATCTGGACAGGAGGCGCTGCTTTTTCCGGTGGTGGAGATGCTGGTCCGGCAACAGGTTCGCTAGATGCTGTAGAAGCTGGGGTTATAATAACTCGATCTTCTGATAAGTCGGCAGGTCCGGCAACAGGTTCGCTAGATGCTGTGGAAGGGGTCTCAATTTGGCTATCTTCAGTCATCGCTGCTTGAGAAGGAGCTATAGGAGGTGTTTTTGAATCTAAAAAAGAAAAACGACAGTGTCGTTGTAGAAACGCGTCTTGCAAAGAGCGAGGTACAAGAGGACGTAATTTGATTTGTTGAAGTGTTTGTGAATCTATAAGAGGTTCTTGGGCAGGTTCTGTTTCTTCGAGATATTTTCTAAAACATCTTTGTATTCTTGTTGCAGCTTCTGTTCTTCTTAAGTTTGCAGTACGTACCTGCCGGCCTCTAAAGATTCTTTGCAGTGTTGTTGCAGCGTTTGCTTCTCTTCCTGCTTCATTGATGCTTTCCCGGGTTTGGTCAATTAACCATTGAGATAGATTAGGGGCTTCTTCCCTTTCAGGAGCGGGTAATGGTTGAGGCTGTTCGGGGTTGTCTTCAGGTTCTATTCTTATCCAATCGTTATCTGTGTCAGTAGCGCGTGATGGTTCAAGCTGCTGTTGTATTGATCTGTTAAGGTCGGAGAAGACTGACCATGCAGCATCTTGTACCCGTTCTTGTAATCTCTGAAAAGATCTTTCAAAAGAAGATCTTATTGAAGAAGAAGGGCCGGCTGCAGAGCCTGAAGATGAAACTGGTGGAGTTCTTCTTGGCATAATTAATGTTGTTTTTATTTTTGTTTTTTAATAACTATTATTAAAGTATTTTATAATAAATATTATTAAAAGTCAATATAGTTAAATACCTTGATTATTGTATCTAATTAAAGTTTAAAGAGTTATTTGGATGAGGAAAAAAACTTTTTGTTTTTTAGCTTTTTTCGCATGTGAGAGACCCTCGGAGTCTGGCGGCCATAAGCCACCTCATGGAGGTTCTCGATAGCCATAAAGGCCATAGGATCTTCTTTTAAGACAATATCCTTAAGCTCTGCTAGGTCCAGCCTTTCTACAATGACAAAAAGCAGCTGCTGGGGCTTTCCGGAAAAACCGCCGATACCAGGGAGAATAGTGAGTCCCAGACCTAATTTATGCATAACTATCTGACTGATTTCCTGTGGTTTAGAAGTGATGATAATGACAGATTTCATCTCATCTAGGCCGGCAATGACGATATCCATGACCTTAAATGCCACAATATAAGTCATTAAGGACTGAAGGGCGATATGCCAGTTCTTAAAAATCAGCCCATAAAGGGCAAAGATGAAAATATTTATTACCAAAATGATCTGCCCGACGGTAAATCCCATCCGGCGGTTCATTAAAATAGCGAATACCTCTGTTCCATCGGTACACGCACCATTGCGGATCATCAGGCCGACGCCCGTTCCTAAAATGGCGCCGCCAAATACGATAATCTCTAAAATATCTCCCTTAAAGGGAGGAAGGCTGATCAGGGCGGATAAAAATATGGCAAAAAGGATAATGGCAATCACCATCTGCAGAACAAATGTCTTTCGAATATACCGAAAGGCCATGTACATAAACGGGATGTTTAATAATACCAAAGCGAAAGAGATGGTCGATTCGCCGAAAATCCTTCCGGAAATTAAGGAAAGACCGATAATGCCGCCGTCAATCAGGTTATTAGGAAAAAGAAAAACACGGATCGATAAAGCCGCAAAAAAAGCTCCAACAGCTATCCCAATATAAGTGAGAATATATTTTTTAATGAGGAAAGAACGGGTTGCTTTTTTTTGAGGCATATTTTACCTAAGTGAAAAAACGCGGGAGACGAGACTCGAACTCGCAACTTCCGGCGTGACAGGCCGGTGCTCTAACCAATTGAACTACTCCCGCACTTTCTTTTGGGCGCAAAAGGACTCGAACCTATGACCACCTGCTTGTAAGGCAGGCGCTCTACCAACTGAGCTATACGCCCCCAAATAATATCCATATACTCTACTTCGGCATTCATTTTTTTTACAAGTTTTTTTACGTAAGAATGGCTGCTTCAAATGTTTTTTCAAAAGGATCTTTCATTTCCTGTAAAAATTTTCGATCCGTTAACTGATCGATATGGATAGGGGTCACCGTAATATACCCTTGCTGATGAAGAAATACATCGGAATTTTCCTCTTCCTGATGGTCCATCCAGCGGGCTCCCATCCAATAGTAAAAATGACCTTCCGGATGTATGCGCTGATCGGGCTTTTCCAGCCAGTAGCTCGATCCTTGAGAAGTCATTTTAATACCCTTAATCCCTTCTTTCTGATTAGAGGGAAAGCTGACGTTTAAAAAGGTGCCTTTTGGAGGAGGATTGTTTCTGAAAAATTCGATGATGGGGAAAATATATTTTTCCGTAATTTCATAATTGGGATCGGTAAGCTCAATGCAGGAAAAGGCGATTCCCGGAATTCCTCTGAAGACACCTTCGATAATGCCTCCGATCGTTCCGCTGTACAATACGTTCCTTCCTGAATTAGCCCCTCGGTTAATTCCGGAGATAATCATGTCCGGCTTTTCATTTAATACGCTGAGCGCTAATTTAACGCAGTCTGCAGGCGTTCCCGTTACCTTCCAGGCTTTCGTGTCCTCTCTCCATTTCACAGGGCGGATTTCTAAAGGGCGGGTAAGCGTTG
>CAZULH010000129.1:0-3242 GCA_964621105.1 uncultured bacterium | reverse complement strand
GGAATGACAATGACAAAAGACTTATTTTCCTTGATAGGATATCGCTGCAGTGTCTGCCCCGCTTTTATCTTTTTTTTTGCTTCATGACAATGATAAAAAGCAAAACCGCCCACTATTAAAGCAGCAGTAATCACTGCAAAAAAAAACTTAAAACCAAACTTCATAATAAAAGTCTTCCTTGTTACTGAACGGGAATTTTATCCTCTAAAAGCTCTTCCCAATCGACACATGGAGAAGCAAACTCCACTTCCGTATGGGTAGACCAGGCCGGCATCGGCGATAACAGAACTGCCCCTTTTTCTTTTAAGGCAAGAAATTTCTCATGATCTTTTGAAACCTCTACATCCTGAGAATATTTCTTATGGACATCCATATCTGCCGACAGTGTTTTCATGCGCATGGCAAAAGTATTTGTCGTCGAAGGCACTTTTCGCCAGTGACAGGTATGCGTATGATAAATTTTCGACTCTAAATTCTCATACATGGGAAAGAAATATTTATCCTTATGGTCATAGAGAGTCACATAATCAGCCGAAAGCTCTTTAAAAGCTTCTAAAAGAACATAAGGCCATCCCTGCCTGTGCAGATAGTCATCTTCCAGAAGGTAGATAATCGTATTGGGAGAAAGGTGCAGCGATTCAATATAGGCAAGCGTACGTAAAAAAGAGGAAGATTCTTTTCCCTCTTTAATAGTTACAATGTCTGCGTCTTTTTCCTTGGACAGGAAATGTTTGTCTAAAGATCCGTGAAAAGAATCGTAAATATAGGTGATATCGACAAAAGAAGGGTCTGTTGTCGCCAAAAGATTGCGGTGGCATTTTTCTTTGGAATACCCTTCAATTCTCCGCTTGTGCCCGCTAATGGCAGAATAAAAACAATGTCTGACAAAAACGTGGATTCTTTCTTTTTTTTTCAGTTTCTGAAATAACGAACAAAACAATGTTTTTTCCTTTTATTAAACCGAAAAGAAAATTTACGACAAATCAAGATAAATTTTCAATTATTACCTGCAGTTTTTCCAAGACTTTTTTACTTTCTGCATAGGTAAGGACTTCTTTGGCTTTTTTCAGGTCCACCCATCTGCCATCGATAACTTCCCCCGCCTGAATAAAAACATCGCCGGATACGACAGCAATAAAATAGGTTACTTGTTTAGAGATCTCTTTATTATTTTTTCTGCAGGTGTATTTTTCAATAAGGGGCGTATCGCAAAGAAAATGATCGATCTTTAAGGAAGTTTCTTCAAAAAGCTCCCGCTGCGCTGCTTTCTGCGGCGATTCGTCATTTTCTAGATGCCCTTTAGGAAAGCCCCAATGGCTGCCGCTTTTTAATTGAACGAGAAAGACCTGCCATTGCATGGCTTTTTTTCTTAAGGGAATAATTCCATAGGATTCTTCATCAAACATCGTTATTTAGCCTTGGTAACGGCTTATAATAATACCCGAGTTATGTCCTCCGAATCCGAAAGAGGTCGATAAGGCTGCTTTTACATGAAAATCTTTAGCTTTGTACCGAACCGTATCGATATCGGCAACTTCCTGCTCCGGATCATCTAAATTGATCGTCGGATGCAATTTCCCGGTTTCTATCGCTTTAACGGTAGCAATCGCTTCCATCCCGCCTGCTGCGCCGAGACAATGGCCGATCATCGACTTCGTTGCATTCATTTTGATGTCCTGCATATGAGGACCAAAGACCTTCTTAACAGCCCTCACTTCGCAAAGATCACCTAAAATAGTAGAGGTGGCATGAGCATTGATATAATTAATATCCGTTTTTTGCAGGCCGGCATCCATAATCGCTTTTTCGATACAGTCGGCAACAAGACTTCCGTCTTCACGGGGATCCGTCGTATGATAGGCGTCGCAATTGACATATCCGCCCATATATTCAGCATAAATAGTGGCTCCCCTTGCTAAGGCGTGCTCTAATTCTTCCAGCACCAAGACGCCGCATCCTTCGCCCATGACAAATCCGTCTCTAGCCTTATCCCAGGGACGGGAAGCTTTTGTCGGCTCATCATTACGGGTAGATATGGCCCTGGCTGCGACAAATCCTGCCAACCCGATCGGACTCATCGGAGCTTCAGATCCCCCGCACAGCATGATGTCGGCATGATTTTGACGGATGTGTTCAGCTGCGGCAGTGATACAGTAGTTGGAAGTAGCGCAAGCAGTAGAAATAGAATAATTCGGCCCTTCAAAACCTAAATCAATCGCTAAAATAGCTCCTGCCATATTGGTAATAATATAGGGAACGAAAAAAGGAGTGAGCCATTTAACGCCTTTATCTTTAATTGTCTGTACGCCCTCATAAAAAACGCTCATTCCCCCCATTCCTGAGCCGATGATGATCCCCATTCGTTTTTTATCTTCTTGGGACAATTGATCGACTGCAATTTTCGCATCTTCCACAGCTTTTTTTCCGGCTACGGCTGCATAACGGATAAAAGGATCTACACGTCTAGCCTGTTTTTTCTGCAGATATTCGCCGACGTCAAAATTTTTGATAACCCCTGCAATTTTTGTAGAAAAATCAGTACAGTCAAATTCCGATATCAAAGAAATGCCGCTTTCTCCATTTAAGAGCTTCTGGTAATACGTGTTCACATCATTTCCAAAACAGGAAACCACTCCCATTCCTGTTATTACAATTCTTCTTTTCTTTTTCATGGCAAGTCCTTATTTTTTTCTATTTGTATGTCCACTTCTACAATTTTTCCATCTTTCCAAAGCTCTTCAAGATTATATTTATCTCTTAGGCCTGGCATAAAAAGATGGATCATAATATCAAAATAATCGATAACGACCCAATCCCCTGCCTCCAGCCCTTCCACATATTGAGGGTACATCTTCCATTTCTTTTTCATTTCTTCAATAATAAAAGAAGCGATAGCTTTCACATGACGATCGATATTTCCCTCGGCTATAATCAGATAGTCGGTCATCGAATGTACTTCTTCCAGGTTGAGAGCAAGTATATTCGTTCCTTTCTTATCGTATATCTTCTGGGCAATAAAATTTACTATCATTTGCAAGGTATTAGTTTTAGAAATCATATTATAAAATATTTATTATTTTCCTCTAATAATATATTTCATTTTGACATATGAAGTCTAGGACTTTTGCATGCAGAAGATGGCCGCAATATAATTTTTCTTTTAATCGGCTGCGAATCATCGTACTGCTGATGTCCATGTAAGGAATTTCTATAAAATCTTCCAAGACAAAAGGCTCCTGAAT
>CAZULH010000128.1:0-3242 GCA_964621105.1 uncultured bacterium | reverse complement strand
TCTTATTTCGTCTGGATGTTTTGCTGCAATAATGGGCAATCTGGGGCAACCTGGACTTGCCTCTTTGATTTATTCTTATACAGCTCCGGCTGGAGCTGCATGTATAGGGTTGAGTTTTTGTTTGGACATTTATTATTTTGCTTTAGCAAAAAAAGCGGTTCATCAGTGGAAATCTTTACGGATCAGAGAAGAAGAATTACAAGTGTTAAGCAGCTTTTTTCTGCAAAATTCCAGTGTAGCATCTAAAGAAATTTTATCGCTGGCCGTATTAGTAAGAGGGTGCATGGATAAAGATACTTTGGCGCATTTATTGCAGCAATTACAAGGGGCTTCTATAAAAAAGCGGGTACAAATTTTACAATTTTTACCATTAGATAATTTACGTACACAGATAATGTTTTTCGGTTCTAATATTTTTCTTAAAATTTTTGGAGATATAGCAATGGTTTTTGCTTCTCTTCATCCTGCTTCATTTTTTCAGGCAATGATCTGGTTTGGGTTTTCTTCTTTTTATTCGATCCAGAAGACAATTTATGTATATAAGCAGGCAAAACAACGAAAAGAAATCGATCAGATCAAAAATGGTGTATAAGAAAAGAAGTATTTAACCGGATTTGCTAAACATTTGGGTTTTTTCAATATAGCCCTGTTTTATTTCGGCCTGATAAACCAAATATAATCCTAGCATTATAATTCCTGTTGAAGAAAACATTAGTATAGAGGGCTTTTCCCCTAGCAGCAGCCATCCGAAAAGAGAAGCAAAAAAGGGGCTTAAAGTGCCAATAAAAGATAGCAGTGTTGCTGTCAGTTTTTTCAGTAAGACCCCATATAGATTGTAACACAAAATATTGGATAAAAAAGTAACAATAATAACAAGCTGTAATAAGGGTAAAAACTTGTTTGCTGCAACAGGCGCAGGGAGCCAAGTGTCAGCCAATAATGAGTGGAAAAAAGCCAGTAGACCACCTAGCAGCATGCTATACCCATTGGCAATTAGGGGAGAGGTATCTTCATTTTTAATGAGCACTCGAAGAAGAATCCATCCATAAACAGAAAATATAGAAGCGGCTACTATAGAAAGTGCCGGCCATGAAAAAAAGCCTAAACCCCCCATAAAACTTTCTTGTTCAGTTTGCTGAATAATTATAGGAAGAGTTCCTAGGAATCCGATCCCCAGCCCGATCCATTTTTGAATATTCATTTTTTCCTTAAAATGTATAAAGGAAAAAAAAGCGGTAAAGAAAGGCGATAAACTATAAATAAAACAGGTCTTGGAAGAAGAAAGATACTGCAATCCCCAAAACTCAAAAATATTTGTTAAATAGATGCTAAATAAGGCTAGCAATAGGATTGCGAGCAGTTGTTTTTTTTTAATTCTTAATGAAGAGCGGTTAGTAAAAAATACATAGCCTAAAAGCAAAAATGCAGCTAAAAGCATACGTATGGCCGTAATAAAGACGGGAGAGCTATATTGCAAAGAAAGTTTGGATATACAAAAAATAGAAGACCAAACAGCAAAAAGAAATATAGAAACAAATATGGAAATCATCTGCTTTTTTTAATCTTCACCTACTAATAAACCCAATGATTTAGCATAGAGACGGACATTATCACGAGCTTTTGCCAACTCATTAAAACTAAGCTGAGGCATGACGCTAGCGATATAGTCTGCCATAGCTTCCTCTCGATCAAAATAATCGACATTTTGATACTTTTTGGAGATTTGAAGCAGGACGTTTGCAGGAGCAATGGTTAAATTCAATTGATGAGCGGTTTCTAGGGCCAAGGATGGGGACAAGAGGAACTGGTAGTCCTTAGAACCGGGTTCAGGGGATAATACTTCAATATCCACACTTAAAATGCTTTTTTTACCCTGTTTGAGCAAATGACAGATACTATCGACGTTCTTTTGTAAAAGCTCTTTATCCATTCCAAGATGACCGATAACAAAACCTGCTTTAACATAGAAATCATATTGTTCCGCTAACTGTAGGGCTTCACAGTTTCTCTGAAAAAGATTGTGGCCCGCTTGAACTTTGTCTAGTTTTGAATGAAGGATCTTATTCATTGCAATCAATGAAAGGGGGGTTCCTGCATCTAATCCAATCATTATAATTTTGAAGCCTAATTCTTTAAGCAGCCTAGAGGTTTCATGCGTAAGGCCATCAGCTCTTGCATAACCCATCATAATCGGTTTTTTTTCTTTTGGGATATTTTTCCACCAAGCGGGGATATTTTCATGCATCTGTTTGAGCAATTGCCGAAAAGTAAGGGGAAGTTCATCTGCTGTAATATAAAAATAGCCGTAATTATGCTGATAAGCAGTCTCTAATTGCTTCCAAGCATCTTTGGCAGTATTCGCATTCCTCCACAGGGCGTTATGCTGAATGGAGCAAAAAGAACAGGGGTCGTTTTTTGCAAACTTAATACAGCCTCTAGCGATTTCAATAGGAATTCCCGAAAGGACATTGCGCCCAAATTTTTCAAACAGTCTGTTTTTCAAACGATTTTGAAAATTTTGGTTATAATACTTGGAGTGGGGATAGGTTTTATCTATTAACGAATAGTCAACGACAGTATTGAGAGGTTCGGCTGCAGGGGGGACAAATGTAATTTCTTCCTTGTTTTTATAAACCAGTCCCGGATAGTTTTCATATGCAAGGTGATTTGCGCTTAAATCGGTAAGAAAAGCATTTAAAGATCGATGTACGTCATTACCGATAAAACCATAGTCTATAATATGCGCATTATTAGATAAAATTTCTCTTGGCATAGCAGAAAAATGATCATTACCGATAATCGTTGTGATGGGTGCTTCTATTTGTTTGATATAAGCAAAAAGTTCTTTTGCAGAACCATAAGAAGCGGTCAGTGTGCTAATGCCGATAGCCAAGATTTTTTTCTTGTTCTGTAAAATATACTGTTTAATAAAATCCCAAGGACAAACGACTCCATCGAGATAGATGCATTCAAAAGTTGAATGATGGCTGATATAGGTTGCCAGAGAGAGGATTCCAAGACAGGGAAGATTTGCCCAATCTGTATGTTGAACACCTTTTGTTACAATGGATTCTTTTTGTTTTAGAAGATCCTGTGAATTCGGCGGATTTATTAATAAAAAAATATTTCTTTTCACATAAAACCATTATTAAAAAAATAATTCTACAAAACAATCCCCTAAAAACTCAAGCAAATTTATATAAAAAACAACATGCAAATAATGATCATGGTTTTTTTATAAA
>CAZULH010000127.1:233-3256 GCA_964621105.1 uncultured bacterium | reverse complement strand
GACCCGCACTATGGATGACCCTTTCTATCAGCCTATTATTTGGAAGATTCTACTTCAAATGGCCCTATCGAATTTATATTTACTCTTGGGGGTTTTTTATTGCTTCAGTTTTTCATATAGCTTTCTTATCTTTTTTCAACGCAATGCCAATATTAAATATATTTGAGCATAAGATCATTCCAATCCTTATAACCGTTTTTCTACAACTCGCTTATTTCTTAATTCTTAATAAGAAAAAAACCGATATTCGCAAAGATATTTCAAATTCAAATCCAAAAAAATACACTGCTTTGAGTTGTAAATTCGTATTTTATAATTCAAATATTTCCGTATTATTTAGCATTTTTGCTGGATTAGCCTTGCTTTCTGCATTTACTTATGAAAAAACAATCCTTACTTTAAGTTGGGTTGGCCTTACCTTTATCTATGCCTTAATAGGCTTAATAATACGCTCCAAAATAACGATACAAATTGCTATGGGATCACTTGTTCTTTGCAGTTCCCGATTAATCATATTTGATTTAGTCCAAAACAATCCGACGACGCGAGTAATGGTCTTCCTTGGAACAGGCTGTATAATGTTGACATTAAGCATATTATATAAAAGATTTAAACACAGGATAGAATCTCATGAAACTCCTTAAATATATCTTTTTTTCAATACTAATTTTCGGAATTAGTTGCTTGGTATTTGTATATACAAAAGAAAAACTACAACCTCCGTTTTATCGAAATTTTTCAGTTTTTTTCCAAGAAATCGGGAAGCCCTTTCATTCAATAAATCGATCTATTAGCAAAGTTCTTCCCATAGAAGATATCGATGAACAAATGCTTGCAAGCGAAATATCAGAATATATGCATATTTATGAAATACAGGCGCGTGAAAGTCAGAAAGAATATCTAAAGGATCTTCTTCTTTCTCTTACTAAAAATTGCAAAAAAAAGTTTCCTTATAAAATCTTTATTGTCTATGGCCCTCCAAACGCCTTTGCTCTTCCGGGAGGAATTATCTGTATAACAAATGAACTACTAGAACTAATTTCTTCAGAAGCTGAACTTGTATCTATTCTTGGGCATGAAATTGGTCATATTGAACATAACCATCTATTTGACGCCTGTCGAGGAGAAATGCTTCGACAGAAAAAAAGCAATATAGCAATTATTTCATTCGCAATTGAAACATTTCATATAATGTCGAAAATGACTTTTAATAAAACACAAGAAGATGAAGCTGATGAATTCGGATTCAGACTTCTCTTATCTCAAGGATATGCTCCTATAGCCTTTTCTAATATTTTTCAAACCGTGGCTTCAAAATATCCGCAAAAGGATCGCTCCACATTACTTGTTAACGACTTTTCTAAAACACACCCAGATTTAGAAGTAAGAATAAGCAAATTTAAAGCATTGGCAGAAAATTGGCTGGCCAAGCAGCCTAATTTTGATGGTTATATTGGAAGAAGAAATTATTATCGATATATTTCTGCTTACAAAGAGAAATTTCCTGAGGAATTTTCTAATTACAAAGTCCCCGACAAACCTTCTTCCTCAACATAAACCTAATTTTGCTATTAAAGAAAAGATCTAGAGATCTTGTTTCCAGAATATTTTCTTTAAGATCCTATTATAAAAATTTACATCGTTTTTTTTAAACAAGCCGCAGCGCTGCTTCATACAGCACATGAATGCTATCATCAAAAATACGTTTAACCGCAAATGAAACAGCCTCTCCATTATTTAACATACCAATCGCTAGTGGTAAAACACATAGCGCCGGAATAACCCTAGAACGCAACATCTGATAATTTTCCTCCCCCATCCAATTGACCATCTGTTGCTGCCATTGAAAACATCGATTACGAATTCTATTCATTCGAGTATCATTATTTGGCTGCTCTGTGCATAGATATCCAACGGCTTTTACAGCCCCCAACATCCCTGCGCTTATTAATACATATGGAATCATAAAAACACCTCTTAAATATTATTTTTCCTTATTTTTTTACCTCTTCCAATACCCTCCTATTTATTTTTGTTTTTGGCAGGCCAAAAAAGCATAAGTCTTTTTTAAAAAGGATACAACAACTAATTAACTAAATAAAAAATTAAAAATATTTTTATAAAAAAATTACAGTTTTTTATTAATAAATAATATTGTATAATTATTAAACATTTTTTATAAAAAAAACCATGACTGTAGAATTACCATTAATTATAGATTATTCCCCATCGCCATTAAGTGATTATATTTCTGATAAGTTTGTTATGCGTAACTTTGATAATGCGCAAAAAAGAGCTATCAAAAATGCCTTTCGTACCTTGGGATGTTTAACTTCCGGATCGGGAATCATTCCTTTTATCAATGTTAGCCTTCAGGCAGGAAAAGACACTCCTGGTTTAAGCGCAAGCGCTTCAACCGCTTTGGGGATTCTATTGGCCTATGGAGATGGAGTTAGTTTTTGGCTGTTAAATGCTAACGCTTCTTTTCAAATGGTTGAACACTATTCCCAACCCACAACGCTGCAAGAATCAATCAGCAGATGGAAACAAGTAGCTGTTGTCATCTCAGCAACAGCTGTTGCAGGTTTCTCTTTACTGCCGGAAGTTATGTTAGTCCATCGATTTAATAAACAAAAACTCATCATGCCGATTATCATACTGCTTTCGGACCTTCCTTTTTGCGCTTTTTCCACCACCCTTCTCTTTGAAAGACTTATAAAACAATCCAACTACAGCCCAATAGAAAAGAAGCTATTAACTCTAAAAACCCATCTCACTGAACTAATTGATAAAAACAAAGAAGTATTTATCTCTCTTTCACGAGAGCGCCAACTTGATTATATACAATCCTTTAAAAGCATTCAGGGAATGGATGAAGACAAAATTGTTAAAGCTAACACTTATCTACAGCATGTAACCTCACTTTCAGAAGAACAACCAATTAAGACCTTCCATTGGTGGCAGCGCTCCACTATTGATAAAATACTAACCCTATGGGGAGCTCATCTATCCTTAGCTACACT